>NZ_MEFH01000091.1:0-19933 GCF_001725095.1 Sphingopyxis sp. SCN 67-31
CCCTTCGACTGCCTTGCAGGCGCTCAGGACAGGCTTCGACAAGCTCAGAGCCTGCCCCCGCGAAAGCGGGGGGCAAACGGTTCAGATTTAATGCTCGATGCTCTAAGCCGGGGCGCGGCCGGAGCCGCGGCCGCTTATCCCAGCGCCTTCTTCAGCAGTTCGTTCACCACCTGCGGGTTCGCCTTGCCCTGCATCGCCTTCATCGTCTGGCCGACGAAGAAGCCGAACAGCGCTTCCTTGCCGCCGCGATATTGTTCGAGCTGGTTCGGGTTCTTCGCCAGCACCTCGGCGATCACCGCCTCGATCGCGCCGGTGTCGCTGGTCTGCCGAAGGCCCTTGTCCTCGACGATCTTCGCCGCATCGTCGCCGGTTTCGAGCATGATCTCGAACACCTGCTTGGCGATGCTGCCCGAGATGGTGCCGTCGGCGACGAGGCCGAGCAGTTCCGCCGCCTGCGCCGGGCCGACCGGCGAATCGGCGATCTCCCTGCCCAGCCGGTTGAGCGCGCCGAACAGCTCGCTGGTCATCCAGTTGGCGGCCGCCTTCGGCTCCGCGCCCGCGTCGAGCAGCGCGTCGAACCAGCGCGCGCTCTCGACCTCGGCGGTCAGCACGCCGGCGTTATAGGCCGAAATCCCCGCCGCCTCGTAGCGCGCGCGCTTGGCGTCGGGCAGTTCGGGCAGGCTCGCCCGGCATTCGTCGAGGAACGCATCGTCGAGTTCGAGCGGCAGCAGGTCGGGGTCGGGGAAATAGCGGTAATCATGCGCATCCTCCTTCGACCGCATCGTCCGCGTCGTGCCGCTGTCGGGGTTGAACAGGCGCGTTTCCTGATCGACCGTGCCGCCCGATTCGAGCACCTCGACCTGGCGCTTCGCCTCATATTCGATCGCCTGCATGACGAAGCGGACCGAATTGACGTTCTTCGTCTCGGTGCGCGTGCCCAGCGCTTCGCCGGGCTTGCGGACGCTGACGTTGACGTCGGCGCGCATCGAGCCTTCTTCCATATTGCCGTCGCACGAGCCGACGTAGCGCAGGATCGCGCGCAGCTTGCACAGATAGGCGCCGGCCTCGGCGGGCGAGCGCATGTCGGGCTTCGACACGATCTCCATCAGCGCGACGCCCGAGCGGTTGAGGTCGACGAACGACATCGTCGGATGCTGGTCGTGCATCAGCTTGCCGGCGTCCTGCTCGACATGGATGCGTTCGATCGCGATGCGCTTCGCTTCCTTGATCCCCGCCTTCTCATCCGCCTCGATCGTCAGCGAACCTTCGCCGACAAGCGGATGATAAAGCTGCGAAATCTGATAGCCCTGCGGCAGGTCGGCATAGAAATAATTCTTGCGGTCGAAGCGCGACCATTTGTTGATCTGCGCGTCGATCGCCATGCCGGTGCGCACCGCCTGCCGGATGCATTCGCGGTTCGGCACCGGCAGCATGCCGGGCATCGCGGCATCGACCAGCGACACCTGCGTGTTCGGCTCGGCCCCGAACGCCGTCGCGGCGCCCGAGAAGAGCTTGGCGTTGGAAGTGACCTGCGCATGGACCTCGAGGCCGATCACGACCTCCCACTCGCCGGTTTCGCCCTTGATGCGATAGTCCGTCATCTTACCACCACCTCTCGGCGCGAGCGGTGAAGCCCGCGCGTTCCTCGATCGCCAGCCCGGCGTTGAGCACGCCCTGCTCGTCGAAGGCCTTGCCGATGATCTGCAGGCCCAGCGGCAGGCCTTCGCGGTTGAGCGCCGCGGGGACCGACATCGCGGGCAGCCCCGCGAGGCTGGCCGGCACGGCGAACACGTCGTTCAGATACATCGACAGCGGGTCGGCGGTCTTTTCGCCGAGCCCGAACGCCGCCGACGGTGCGGTCGGGGCGAGGATCACGTCGCACGTCTCGAACGCCGCCGAAAAATCGCGCGAAATCAGCGTCCGCACCTTCTGCGCCTGCGTGTAATAGGCGTCGTAGAAGCCCGCCGACAGCACATAGGTGCCGATCATGATGCGGCGCTTGACCTCCGGCCCGAAGCCTTCGGCGCGCGTCGCGGCATACATGTCCTGCAACCCCGCACCCTGCGGCAGATCGCGCAGCCCGTAGCGCACCCCGTCGTAGCGCGCGAGGTTCGATGAGGCTTCGGCGGGGGCGATGATATAATAGGCCGGCAGCGCATATTTGGTGTGCGGCAGGCTGATCTCGACGACCTCGGCCCCGGCATCCTTGAGCATCGCGATGCCGGCATCCCACATCGCATCGATGTCGGGATCGATGCCCTCCAGTCGATATTCCCTGGGAATACCGACTTTCTTGCCCTTGAAATCGCTCGACAAAGCGGCTTCCCAATTCGGCACGGGCAGGTCGAGGCTGGTCGCGTCCTTGGGGTCGAAGCCCGCCATATTCTGAAGCATGATCGCGCAGTCGCGCACGTCGCGCGCCATCGGCCCCGCCTGGTCGAGCGAGCTGGCGAAGGCGACGATGCCCCAGCGCGAGCAGCGGCCGTAGGTCGGCTTGATCCCCGAAATGCCCACGAACGCCGCGGGCTGGCGGATCGAGCCGCCGGTGTCGGTGCCCGTCGCCGCGGGGCAGAGCCGCGCCGCGATCGCCGCCGAACTGCCGCCCGACGAGCCGCCGGGCGCCAGCGCCGCGTTCCCGCCGTCGTTCCGCTTCCACGGCGAGATGACGTTGCCGAAAAAGCTCGTCTCGTTCGACGAGCCCATCGCGAACTGGTCGAGGTTGAGCTTGCCGAGCATCCCCGCGCCCGCGTCCCACAATTTCTGCGACACGGTCGATTCGTAGCGCGGCACGAAGCCTTCGAGCATGTGGCTCGCGGCGGTGGTCTGGACGCCTTTGGTCGCGAACAGGTCCTTCATGCCGATCGGCACGCCCGACAGCGGCTTGAGCGTTCCCGCGGCCCGGTCGGCATCGGCCTGCTTCGCCGCGCCGAGCGCCTGTTCGGGCGTCTCGACGATGAAGGCGTTGAGCGCTTTCGCGCCCGCGACATTGGCGTTGAACGCCTCCGCGACCTCGACGGCGCTGAAATCGCCCGCGCGGTGGCCGTCGCGAATCTGCGCGACGGTGAGATTGGTCAAATCAGTCATCATCAAAACCCGTTCGTGCTGAGCTTGTCGAAGCACCGTTCTTTCCCGGCCGCGTCGAAGAAGGACGGTCCTTCGACAAGCTCAGGACAAACGGCTGGAACCATAGCGTCAGTCATCACTCGATCACCTTGGGCACGCCGAAGAAGCCGTGCTGCGGCTCGGGCGCGTTCGCCAGCACGTCGTCGCGGCGGTTGCCGCCGGTCAGCGGGTCGGCGTCGACGATATCGTCGCGCAGCCGCAGCGTGTTCGGGATCACCGCCGTCATCGGCTCGACCCCGCTCACGTCGACCTCGCCGAGTTGCTCGACCCAGCCGAGGATATTGTTGAGTTCGCCTTCCATCGCGGCGGCCTCCGCATCGCTGATCGCGATGCGCGCCAGCGACGCGATCTTCTTCACCGTTGCCTGATCGATTGCCATAGCTTCCTGCCTCGTGCGGGGGACGCCGCGCCGCTAGCACCCTCCCCCCTGCGCATCAAGCGGCGCCTAATCGAAAGGGCCGGTTTCGGGCACGCCGTCGACCGTGATGCGCCGCTGGCGAACCGTTTCGACCTCGACCCGCGCCTTCGACAGGTCGAGCCCCGGCCGCGCCGGACGCGGGCTCGTCGCGTCGCCCTGGACCCACTGGCCCTCGGCATTGCGCGTCACATGGTCGAATTGCAGCGCCTCGCCCGCTTCCTGCTGCCCCAGCACGCCGATCCGGTCGTCGGAAAGCCATATCGCGACGCAGGCTTTGGCGCGGGCGCACATATAGCTCGCCTCGATCCGCGCGAGCGCTTCGGCGGGGAGCGCGCGGTCCGCCGGGACGATGCGCAGCCGCTCCGTGAAGGGTTTCAGCAGCGTCGGCCCACGCGGCCCGGCGAGGTCCCAGCGATTCTTTGCCGCGAGCGCGGCCCTTGCGGCGTCGGCACGCGCCTTCTGCGGCGACCGGGTCATGTCGCGCAGCGCGTTCCGCCCCGCCGGGCCGAAATCGAACGCCATCGCCGCCCAGTCGAACTTTGCCGCCGGGGTCGCGCCGCTGTTCAGCCGCGCCAGCTGGTCGCGCGCCGAAATCGCCCCGAAATCGAGGATCGGCAGCGCCAGAAACAGCGCGAGCAGCATCAATCCGATCGCGAGCTTCTGCTGCAAGGGGCGCAGCCAGTCGTCGAAATCGCGCCGTCCGCGGACCACCGCCCACACCCCGGCGACGCCATAGGCGAGCGCGACCGCCGCCGCGATCACGCCCCACAGGCGTTCGGGGGTCCAGCCATATTGGCCGATGCGCAGACCCATCGAATAACAGGCGATGCCCGCGAGCGGCAGCACCGCGACCGCCAGCACCGGCGCGGCCCAGCGCAGCAGCGGATTGGTCGCGCGGTCCTCGCGCCCGTCGCCGATCACCGCATTGGCGAGCAGCACCGCGAAAGCCGCCGCCGCCATCATCAGCGCGGCGGTCGAAAAGCCCGAATCCCACAGCTTCTGCAATCCGGTTCCGAGCAGAGAGACGAGGAAGAGGACCAGCGCGACCGCGAGCACCGGCGCCAGCACCGCGAGCACGATCATCACCAGCCGCTGGAGCGTCGCGACCAGCCGGTCGCGCTCGCGCAACAGCCCCACCGCGCCGCCGAAGGCCGCCCCCGCGAGCATCCAGCCGAACCATTCGTCATTGAGCAGCCGTTCGATGACGTCGATCCCGATCAGCTTGAACATCTGTCCGATCAGCACGACGAGCAGGAAGGTGACGCCGACGAAGGCAAGGCCGGCCGCGCCGATCACGGCGTCGGTCCACGCATGGCCGTGCAGCCGGTCGTAGGGCATCCGCCACAGCCGCCAGAAGCGGGCATCGGGCGCGACGTCGCGCCGCGTCTGGAACAGGGGCGTCGCGACGAGCACCGCGAGCATCCCCGACCAGAACGGCCATTCGACCGGCGATCCGTGGATATTGTAGCCCGCCGACTGCCAGACGATCAGCCCCATCACCGCGCCCCACAGCAGCGCGAAGCCCAGCGCCCAGTGCCAGCGGCGAAGCTCGACCCCCAGAACGAAGGTGATCGTCCCCACCGCGACCGCGGCGGCGAGCGCGCTGCGCCAGGCGGCGAGCGGGTCCTCGTACAAATGGTCGACGAGCAGGTGAAAGGCGAGCCCCGCGACCGAGCAGACCGCCGCCATGATCCACGGCCGCAGCGGCCACGGCGGATCGCTGCCGTCCAGACGGTGCGACTCGGAGGCGGACGGGCGGGCGGGCGCATCGGTCATGCGCGACATCTGGGCTTGTTTCGGGTACGCGCGCAAGCCAGATAGCATGGCGCCCGTCGACGGGATTTTCTTTTCCCGTTCGCATCGAGCGAAGTCGAGATGCCCATCGGGGCAGCGCCAAACCGATGGGTGTCTCGACTTCGCTCGACACGAACGGGTAAGGATGTTCGCCTCTTCTCTCCCATGGAGCCCGCATTTGGCCCGCAAATTCCTCTATCTGATCGCCGCGATCATCCTGCTGATCCTTGCCGCCGGCGTCGTCTATCAGCTTTTCCCCGGCTGGGTCGCGCGGGTCGCGTTCGTCCCCAGCGCCGAATTCAAGCCGCAGGTCGTTGCCGCGCCCAACGCCTATGACGATCCCGAGATGTGGTTCGCGCGGCCGGGGATGGAGGACGATCCGTCGAAATGGCGCCCCGACCTTGCCGACGATGCGTCGGGGGGCGAAGCCTCCGGCGACGACGAGGCGCAGGCGCGCGGCCAGATCGTGCCGCCCGCCCGCGCCGCCGCGCCGTCCGCCGCATCCGCCGCCGCTGTTCGAGGCGACGCGGAGATCTTCTTCGTCCATCCGACAAGCTATTACAGCAAGTCGAGCTGGAACGCCCCGCTCTCCGACCGCGACGCCGACCACCGCGCCAACCTGTTCGTGCGCGGCATGGCGAGCGCCTTTTCCGACGCGGGCGAGGTGTGGGCGCCGCGCTATCGCCAGGCGACGCTGGGGGCTTTCCTCGCCACCGACCGCGTCACCGCGGGCAAGGCGATCGACGCCGCCTATCGCGATGTCGAGCAGGCGTTCGACGCCTTTCTGGCCGCGATCCCGAAAAACCGGCCGATCATCCTCGCAGGGCACAGCCAGGGCGCGCTGCACCTCGAAACGCTGCTGAAGAACCGCGTCGCCGGCACCCCGCTCGCGAAGCGCGTCGTCGCCGCCTATATCGTCGGCTGGCCGATCTCGGTCGAAACCGACCTGCCCGCGCTCGGCCTTCCGGCCTGCACGACCCCCGACCAGAAGGGCTGCATCCTGTCGTGGGCGAGCTTCGCCGAGCCCGCCGATCCGGCGATGGTGACCGAAGCCTATGACGGCACCATCGGCTTCGACGGCCGCCCGCGCGCCGAAACGCGGATGCTGTGCACCAATCCGATCACCGGGATTCCGGACACCGATGCGCCGGCAGAGGCCAATCTGGGCACGCTGAAACCCGAGGCGAAGTTCACCGAGGGGCGCCTGATCCCCGGCAAGGTCGGCGCGACGTGCGACGATGCGCGCGGCTTCCTGATGATCGGGCAGGCCGACGTCGTGAAGGATTATGTCGTTCCGGGCTATGTGCTGCCGGGCAACAATTATCACGTCTACGACATCACCCTGTTCTGGGCGAACGTCCGCGCCGACGTGCTGCGCCGGCTCGCGGCGTTCGAGGGGAAGCCTTCGCCGGTTCCGCCTGCCGTGGCGCCAGCGGCTGCCGCAACACCCGCATCCGCTCCCTCGTCACCCCGCACTTGATCGGCAATCTTCCCGTTCCCCGGCGAAAGCCCGGGTCCAGACGGCATCGCGCCGCTCCGCGTGGACCCCGGCTTTCGCCGGGGAACGGGTCCTCGATCGGGGGCTATTCGGCGCCCCATTTCGGGCGAGGCGCCGAATGGATGCCGAATCAAGTTCAGCATGACGGAATCCGGCGATAAGGACCGATCGATGATTTCCACCCTCGCCCCCGATTTTGCCGCCGCGCTTCCCGACGGCGGGCGCCTCGCCGGGCTCGATGTCGGGACGAAGACGATCGGGGTCGCGCTGTGCGACGCGGGGTGGAGCTTCGCGACCCCCGACCGGACGATCCGCCGCGGCAAGTTCGCCGCCGATCTCGATGCCCTGCGCGGGCTCGTCGCCGCCCAGTCGGTCGTCGGCCTCGTCGTCGGGCTGCCGCTCAACATGGACGGCAGCGACAGTCCGCGCACCCAGTCGGTGCGCGCCTTCGCGCGCAACCTCGCGCCGCTGGGCCTGCCCGTGCTGCTGTGGGACGAACGCTGGTCGACCGCGGCGGTCGAGCGCGCGATGATCGCCGCCGACGTCAGCCGCGCGAAACGCGCCGAGCGCATCGACAGCGCCGCCGCCGCCTTCATCCTGCAAGGCGCGATCGACGCGCTGGTGCGGGCGTGAGCGCCTGACCCGATCGGCGGATCGCCGTGGACGGGATCAGGCGCCGTCCGACATCTTCGCCAATTCGCGGGCAAAGGCGCGAAAACCCACGGTCAGGATGATCGCCGCCAGCGGCATGGCGACGCCGGTCACCAGCGCTATCGAATAGCGCAGCGCCGCATCGTCGCCGAACAGATGGTCGGTGAGCAGCGCCATCAGCATCGGACCGAAACCCAGCCCGGTCAGGTTGACGATGAAGAAATAGAGCGCGGTCACGCGGGCGCGATATTCGTTCGGGGTGATGAGCTGCAACGCCACCGTTCCGACGCCGTGCATCGTCAGCATCGGAAAGGCGAGCGCCAGCATCGCGAACGCCAGCACCGCATCGGGCATCAGCGCCGCGGCGAGCAGCGGCGGGCCGCCCAGCAGGATCGACAGCCGCATCACGCGCAGATGCGCGTCGGCGACGCCCTTGCCGAACATCCGGTCGGCCAGCGTGCCGCCGAGCACCAGCCCCGCCGCGCCGCCGATCGCCATGATGACGCCGAACCACAGCCCGGCCCGCGACACCTCCATGCCATAGGTGCGGAAGAAGAAGGTCGGAACCCAGGCGATCACGCCGTACATGACGAGCCCGATCAGCGCCATGCCGACGAACAGCGCGCCGAGCGCCGCGCGCTGGCGGACGAGGTGGGCGAGAAAGCCGGGCGCCGGCGGCTCGTCGGCGTGGGCGGCGGCCTGCCGGCGTCCCTGGCGCAGCGGTTCGCGCACCGTGAGGAGCAGCAGGCAGACCAGCAATCCCGGCGCCGCGACCCAGAGGAAGATCGTCCGCCACGCCTCGACCGGGCCGACGAACGGCAGATCGACCATCGGCGCGGCGAGCACGGCCTGGACGACGAAGGCGCCGAGGATCATCGCCACGCCCGAGCCGAGCGGCACCCCGATCGAATAGACCGCCAGCGCGCGCGCCAGGCGGTCGCGCGGAAAGGTGTCGCTGAGCATCGAATAGGCGGCGGGGGACAGCGCCGCCTCTCCCACCCCGACGCCCATGCGCGCGAGGAACAGCGTGGCATAGCTTCCCGCGAAGCCGCAGCCCGCGGTCATCACGCTCCACAGCGCGACGCCGACGAGGATCAGGTTGCGGCGGTTCCAGCGGTCGGCGATCCACGCCAGCGGCAGGCCCAGCAGCGTGTAGAAAAGCGCGAAGGCCAGCCCGATCAGCAGGCTGACCTCGGTATCCGAGATGTCGAGCGCGGCGCGGATCGGCGCGACGAGCAGGCTCAGGATCATCCGGTCGACGAAGGACAATGTATAGGCGAGCAGGAGGACGCCGACGACGTACCAGCCATAGACCGGACGCGGCCATTGCGGGGATTCGGCGCCCGCGTCGGGCGATGGTTCCTGCCGCGATCGAGTCGTTGCGCCGTCGTTCGCCATCATCCCGTCCCTTCGCGCACGGCGCGCCCTTGCGCGCTCGATCATGCTGTTATATATGAAATATTACTTAGAACGCTAAGTAAAAATAAGGCTGAGTCAAGCGGATATGAACCGCGGGCCGGCGGGTCGGGAGATGAGAGATGGCTAGAACGGAAATCAGGATAAGCACGCTGCTGCTCGCGGGCACCGCGGCGATAGCCGTGCCCGCCGCGGCGCAGGACAGCGCGCCGCGCGACAGCGACGACATCATCGTCACCGCGCAGCGCCAGGAACAGCGGCTGCAGGACGTGCCCGTTTCGGTCACCGCCTTCGGCGCCGACCAGCTCCGCGACAACAGCATCGAGACGGTGCAGGACATCGCGATCCGCACCCCCGGCCTGGCGATCAGCGCGGTCGACCCGGTCAACACCAACTTTTCGATGCGCGGCATCGGCAGCGCGCCGGGCATCAGCCAGAATGCCGGCGGCGACCCGTCGGTGGTCGTCTTCGTCGACGGCGTCTATGCCGGGCGCGGCGGCACGCCCGACCTCGACGCGCTCGACCTCGAACGGGTCGAGGTGCTGCGCGGACCGCAAGGGACGTTGTTCGGCAAGAATGCGATCGGCGGCCTCGTCCAGTTCGTCAGCCGCAAGCCGACCGACGAGGAAAGCTTTCATTTCGAGGGCACCTACGGCAATTACGACCGCATCGGCGTGACCGCCCGCGGCAACATGGCGCTGACCGACACCATCTATTTTTCGGCCGGCGTTTCGCACAAGCAGCGCGACGGCTTCGAATATAACGAGACGACGGGCCACCGCGTCAACGACCTGAACCTGACGACGGGCCGCGCGGCGCTGCGCTTCGTCCCGAACGACACGCTCGACATCATCCTGCGCGCCGACATCTCGCACCAGGACCAGAAGGGCAATCCGCGCCACAACAATTGCGACAGCAGCTTTCAGGACGGCATCCACTGCGTCGGCATCAATCCCGACCCGCGCGTCGTGAACGCCTATATCGACGGCGAGATCAAGCGGACGATCCAGACCTATTCGGGCGAGGTCAACATCGACCTGCCGTTCGGGACGCTGACCTCGCTCACCGCGCTGCGCAAGGTCAAGTTCAACTTCGTCACGCCCTTCTTCAGCAACCCCATCAACCCGCCGGCGCAGATCGAATCGACCAGTTTCGGCGAGGAGAACAACAGCCAGTTCAGCCAGGAACTGCGCCTGGCCTTCGACGCGTGGGACGGCCGCCTGAAAGGCCAGACCGGCGTCTATTTCCTCAAGGAGAACAACGACCGCATCGAAGGGCAGATTCAGGATTTCCCGACCCCCGAAGGATCGGGGACCGGCATCTATCCGCAGTCGGTCAACGCGCGCAGCTTCGCGATCTTCGGCCAGGTCGACGTCGAGATCGTCCCGGCGCTGACCGCGACGGTCGGCGCGCGCATGACGTGGGAGCGCAAGAGCGGCCGCTTCGCGGGATACAAGGCCGACGACGGCCCGGGCCTGCCGCCGCCGCTCGGGTCGCTCGACGGCTACGACGTCACGGGCAAGAAGAGCTGGAAGGCCTTCACGCCCCGGTTCGCGCTCAACTGGAAGGCGACCGACGACGTCCTGCTCTATGCCTCGGTCGCGCGCGGCTACAAGAGCGGCGGGTTCCAGGGGCTGTCGGGCACCGCGGCGGGCGCCTCCACCCCCTACGACCCCGAATTCGCCTGGGGCTATGAAATCGGCGCCAAGACCGACTGGCTCGACCGCCGGCTGCGCCTGAACGTCGCGGCCTTCCGGACCGATTATTCGGACCTGCAGATTTCGCAGCTCGTCCCGCTTTGCTGCGTTGTCGTCAGCAATGCCGCCAAGGCGCGGATCAAGGGGATCGAGGTCGAAGCCGTCGTGCGCCCGGTCGACGGGCTCCAGATCGACGGCAGCTATTCGTGGCTCGATACCAAGTTCATCGAATATGCGATCCCCGGCACCGACTATACGGGCAACCAGCTGCCGCGCTCGCCGCGCAACAAATTCAACATCGGCGGCCAGTTCGAGCGCCCGATCGGCGACCTGACGGCAAAGCTGCGGGTCGATTACAGCTGGGTCGACGACGCCTATTTCGAGGCGTCGAACATTCCGCAGCAGCTTTGGCCCGCGCACGAGAATGTCGACGCGCGCCTGTCGCTGTCGAACCCCGACGATGGCTGGGAGCTGTCGCTGTGGGGCAAGAATCTGACGAACGAGCTGACGCCGACCTATGTCACCTGGTTCTCCGCCTATCGCCAGCTTCTGACCCCCTATGCGCCGCCGCGCACCTATGGGGCGACGGTCGCGTTCAGCTTCTGACGCGGCGGGCGGCTCCGCCCGACGGAGCCGCCCTCCCCCTTTTTCGCTTCCCGCTTCTTTTCCGAAAGGATGACCGATGGACGAACCCCGCTTCCGCTACCTCTGTTCCTATCGCGCCGCTTTCACCGAACCCCAGCAGATGATCGGCAAGGCGCATTTCGGACGCCGGATGATCGCGGCGCTGACCGGCGGCGAGGTCGAAGGCGAGCGACTGCGCGGCCGGGTGATGCCGAGCGGCGGCGACTGGGCGACGATCGACGACAACGACACGCTGCGGCTCGACGCCCGCATTACGATGGAAACGCATGACGGCGCCCTGATCTACGTCTCCTATCGCGGCGTGCTGCGGCCGCTTTCGGCCGCGCACAAGCATGCGCGGAACGGCGGCCCGAAGACTCCCGAAGACAAGGCCGAAGTCTATTTTCGCACCACGCCGATGTTCGAAACGGGCGACGAGCGCTATCGCTGGCTGAACGACATCGTCGCGGTCGGCCTTGGCGCCAGCGTCGGCGGCGCGGTCCGTTACGACGTGTTCGAACTGCTGTAGCGCGGGCGGGATCGATCGCCCGATCGGTCACGGCCCCTTTTCGCCAGCCAACCGTTCCCCGGCGAACGCCGGGGCCCATGCCGCGCGGCACCATGGCATCTGGACCCCGGCTTTCGCCCGGGAACGGGCCCTTGCATGTCTGAAGTCCATATATGCCCGCCCGATCCCGGCCGGCGCGGCGCGGGATCGGGGTTGGCAACGCCGTGCATCTGGTCCATCGCCGCCCCCGATGAGCAACAGGACGCAGGAAACGGGCCCGCCCATGACGCAAGCATCCCATCACCCGATGACGATGATCCACCTGTTGCGGGCGGTCTATTGGTATGACGAGGCGCTCCAGTCGAACCTGCGCCGCGACGGCTGGCCGACCCCGACGCGGACCCAGTCGATGCTGTTCGCGAACATCGCCATGGGCGAATCGCGCCCCGCCCGCCTCGCCGCCAACCTGGGGATCACGCGCCAGTCGATGAGCGAGATGATCGCGACGCTGGTCGAACAGAATATCCTGGTGGTCCGGCCCGACCCGCAGGACAGGCGCGCGCACAAGATCAGCTTCCATCCCGATTCATCGCCGCTCCGGCACGCCGCCGAAGCGGTGATGAACGCCTTGCACCAGCATCTGGGCGCCCGCCTGGGGAAGGATCGCCTCGACGCCCTCGACGACGCGATCTCGGCGGACTGGGGTCCCATTCCCGATTTGAGCGCGCCCGAAAGAAAATAGTTAGTATACTATTGACTTTGTCAGGCAGCCTGACAAACTCCCTCCAAAGACATGAGGGAGAGAATGGCCGTGGCCGACATGGAATTACCGCCGACCGTCCAACCCGCGATTCCGGTCGGGGATGATTTCCTGACGCGCGAGCAACTGGCCCAGCTCACGCCCGAAGACCTGGTCCGCCGCACCACCGCGCTCAAGCCGCTGTTGCAACGGCACGCCGCGGCGTGCGAGCGCGAACGGCGCCCGATCGTCGAGGTGTGGAACGCCATCCGCGCGACCGGCTGTTTCTATCACTTCATGCCGCGCAAATATGGCGGGCTGGAATTCGACGTCGACAGCTTCCTCGACGCGATGCTGCCGCTGGCCGAAGGGTGCGCGTCGACCGGCTGGGTCACCGCTTTCTGCGTCGAGCATGTCTGGATGCTGTCGCAATTTCCCGAGCCGTTCCAGGACGAGATTTTCGGCGGCGGCGGAGACCATGTCCCCTATGTGATCGCGCCCGGCGTGACCGCGCCCCCGGGCAAGGCGATTCCGGTCGACGGCGGCTATCGCATCTCGGGCCGCTGGAAATGGGGCACCGGGATCATGAATTCCAACTGGGCGATGGTGGCATGCGCGATCCCCGACGATCCCGAGCGCCGCGCCCTGTTCTGCGCCCTGCCGACGAACGAGGTCAAGGTGCTCGACACCTGGAATATCGACGGGATGGAGGGAACGGGCAGCCACGACCTGCTGATCGAGGACGCCTTCATCCCCGAATATCGCACGATGAACATGAACGACATGCGGGCCGGAACCGGCCACGGCGCGCGCCTGTACGACAATCCGATCTATCGCCAGCCGATGACCCCCTTCCTGGGCGTCACCGCGGCGATCGGCGGCGTCGGGGTCGGGCGCGCGGCGGTCGCCGCCTTTGCCGAACAGCTTCAGCAACGCGTCATCCCGGGAAGCACGACCCGGCAATCGGACAAGCCCGCGGCGCAGATGCGTCTGGCCCATGCCGACGTGCAGATCGCGACCGCGGAGATGTTGCTGCGCGCGGCGGTCAATCGCAACGTCGAACTCGCGGCGGGACCGGTGCCCGCCACCTTCGGGCAGCGCAGCTTCATGCGCCTGCAGATCGCGCACGCGATGGAAATCTGCCGCGAGGCGATCCGCACGCTGGTCGAGGCGGCGGGCGCGGGCGCCCACATGCGGGGCAATCCGCTGCAGCGGCATCTGCGCGACATCAACGTCATGTCGAACCACGTCATCTACGACATCGACGCGGCATCCGAACTGCGCGGCCGCGCCATGCTGGGGATGGAACCCAATTCGATGATCTACTGATCGCTTGCGGCGGGCGAAAGGCGCGCGCCCGCGGCGAAAGGACCGGCGCCGACAACAAATGGGGCCCGCGAAACCCGTCATGGCGACGGGGCGGAGCGCCCGAAAATGGGAGGGAAAAATGAACCGGATTACGCTGTTCCGTTCGATGCTGCTTGCCAGCCTTGCCGTTCCGACATCCGCCTATGCCCAGACCGACGGCGCGTCGGCCGCCCGCGATTCCGAAATCGTCGTCACCGCGACCAAGCGCGAGCAGACGCTGCTCGACGTGCCGCTGTCGGTCGCGGCGGTCAGCGGCGAGGGCATGGAAGCGATGGGCATCCGCCAGTTCAACGACCTCCAGTCGAGCGTCCCCAATCTGCAGATCGACCAGACCAACGGCAATTTCGTCGTGTCGATGCGCGGGCTCGGTTCGGGCGGCGGCAACCTGGCCTTCGAACAGTCGGTCGGCTTCTTCATCGACGGCGTCTATTCGGGCCGGTCGCGGTCGATGCAGACCGCGATGATGGACGTCGCGCGGGTCGAGGTCGTGCGCGGTCCGCAAGGCGCGCTGTTCGGCAAGAACACCAACGCCGGCGCGATCAGCGTGATCAGCCGCGCGCCCACCCGGCAGTTCGAAGCGCAACTGCGCGGCCGCTACGAGTTCGAGAATGACGGCTATGGCGGCGGCGGCTTCGTGTCGGGTCCGTTGACCGACAGCCTCAGCGCCCGGATCAGCTTTCAGGCCGGGCACGAGGGCGGTTACATGTACAACCGCGTCACCCGACGCGACGACAACAGCAACAACAATATGGGTATCCGCGGCCAGTTGCTGTTCGAACCCGCCGGCGGGGGCGGATCGATCCTGTTCAAGGCCGAATATGCCGAGAACAACTACAAGGGCGGCAACCTGACCTACAACGGTCTGGGCAACTGCGTCTTCTGCGACCAGATCCGCGCCGCGTCGGCCGCCGTCGGCGGCCCGCCCGAACGCCCCTCGTTCGAGCGCGCGCAAAGTTCGGCCTATCCCGAATTCTCGCGCACCAACAACCTCAACCTCACCGTCACCGCCAAGCTCGACCTCGGCGGGGGGTTCGAGCTTTCGTCGATCTCGGGCTATCAGCGGCTGCGCGCCCGGACGCAGAACGATATCGACATCAGCCCCATCGCCTTTTCGGATTCGATCCATACCGAAAACAGCTCGCAGCTTTCGCAGGAAATCCGGGTCGCGGGCGCCGTCGGGCCGGTCGACCTGATCGTCGGCGGCTCCTATTTCTATGCGCGGTCGGACATCCTGCAGGAAATCTACTGGAACGGCGCCGACAAGGTGCTGACCCCGCCGATCGGCCCCTTGCTGCAAGGGACGGCGCGGCTGCCGTTCCACCAGACGAGCGAGGCGCTGTCGCCCTTCGCCGCGATCGACTGGCATCTGACCGATGCGCTGACCTTCAGCGGCAGCCTGCGCTACAACCACGAATCGAAGCAGGCGCGCGTCGCCGGGGAAATGAGCGTGCTCGCCTATCCCAGCTACGTCTTCATCCGCTCGCGCAGCGAGGCGCTGTGGGATTATTCGGCGAAGCTCAGCTACAAGTTCGGCCCGTCGGCGCAGGTCTACCTCAGCTATGCGACCGGATCGAAGGGCGGCGGCTATGTGTCGAACGACAGCCGCCTCGGCCTGACCGGGCGCGTCGAGTTCGAGCCCGAGCGGGCGCGGTCGTGGGAGGCCGGCGCCAAGCTGCGCCTGCTCGACAACCGGCTGCACCTGAACATGGCCGCCTTCACGACCGATTTCACGAACCTTCAGGTCTCCTCCTTCACCGGATCGTCCTTCACCACCGGCAACGCCGCCGAAGCGCGGTCGCGCGGGATCGAGGGCGACGCGGCGTTGCGGATCGGCGACATGCTGACGATCGGCGGTTCGCTGGCCTATCTCGACGCCTATTACACCGATTATCCGGGGGCGGCCTGCACCTATGACGCGCCCGCGGGCTGCACGACGATGAACCTCGCCGGCTACCGGCTGACGCGCGCGCCGAAGTGGAAATGGAACAGCTATGCCGAGGTTCGGGTGCCGGTGGCGTCGGACTGGGCGCTGACCGGCCGCGTCGCGGCGGACTATACCGGCGCCTCCATCTATCAGGACGACCGCCATCCCAACAATATCATGCCCGGCTATACCAAGCTCGACGCGCGGCTCGCGCTCGCGTCCGAGGCGAACGACCTCGAGGTCGCGCTGATCGGCCGCAACCTGACCAACAAGGTGTCGTTCAGCCAGTCGTTCGGCGTGCCGCTGGTGGCGGGAAGCTGGGCGGTGTTCGTCAATCCGTCGCGAACCATCGCGCTGGAGGTCACCAAGGGCTTTTGACCCGGCATTGCAGAGGGGCCTGCCATGCGGAACGCTCTGCGGGAAAACGGACCGGATGTGCAAGACGGCGGCGCCGGCGACGGCGGACAGCTGCACGATCTTGCACGTCTGGTCTTCCAGTCCTTCCAGCGGCTGCTGGAGCACCGGACCATGGTGCACGACGTGTCGGCGAGCCAGTGGAGCTTCCTGCGGCAGCTGTGGCGCACCGACGGCATCTGCCAGCGCGAGCTGGCCAACCGGTTGGGAATTTCCGAAGCCACGGCTACCATCGCACTTCGCAGGCTGGAGGAAAAGGGTTTCGTCAGCCGCCGGCGCAATGCCGGCAACCGCCGCGAGATGCTGGTCTTCCCGACCCGGCGCACGCAGGCGCTGGAGGCGGTGCTGATCCCCCTCGCCCGCGACGTCCATGTCCTGGCGACGCAGGATTTCACGGCGGCGGAGGTCGCGACGCTCGAACGGCTGCTGCGCAGCGTGATCGCCAATCTCGCCGCAGCCTGAGGAGACGCACGAGGTGAAGATATTGCATATCGCGGGCAGCCCCAAGGGCGAGCGGTCGGCTTCGCGAAAACTGGCGGACGTCTTCCTGCGCCGCTATCGCGCCCTGCATCCCGACCATGAGATCGGCGACATCGACGTGTTCGACGCCGCAGCGAATCCCGATTTCGGTGCGGTCCACGCCATCCACAAGCTGGCGCCGCTGTTCGGCGAGGAACGGAGCGAAGCGGGGACGGTCGCGTGGGTCGATACCGAGCGGCTGATCGCGGATTTCGACCGCGCCGACAAGATATTGCTGTCGTGCCCGATGTGGAACTATTCGGTGCCGTGGGCGGTGAAGCGCTATCTCGATCACCTGATGCAGCCCGGCCGGACATTCGGGTTCGACCCCGCGACCCGGCAGCACTTCGGCCTGCTCCGCGACCGCCCCGTCCAGTTCATCCTCACCCGTTCCTCGACGGGCGACGACGATCCGGGGGATTTCCAGCTGCCCTATCTGCTGCACATATTCCGGCAGATGGGCCTGCACGATATTCGCGTGATCAACGCCTGCAAGACCACGAAAGCCACCGCGCCGGAGCGGCTCGCCTATCTCGATTCCTTCACCCCGGAGCTGGAGGCGGCCGCCGCCCGTTTTTGAACGCCCTGCCCTCGATACGGCATCACCCTGCTTCTTCGCTTGCGGGATCGGCCCGCGCGTCCTAGACGCTGCGCTTTAATGACAAGCGCAACCACCCGACCCGCCAGCGACTACCCGCCCGGTGGCGATGCCTTTCGCCATCGCGACCTGACCGGCATCGCCCAGCTCGCCCCATGGGAAATTTCCTATATCCTCGACGCCGCCGAACAGTGGGTCGAGCTGAACCGTTCGGGCGCGGCGAAGCATGACGATGCGCTGAAGGGCCTCACCATCATCAACGCCTTCTTCGAGAATTCGACGCGCACCCTGCTGTCGTTCGAAATCGCGGGCAAGCGGCTCGGCGCCGACGTCGTCAACATGCACGCGGCGCAGTCGAGCGTGAAGAAGGGCGAGACGCTGATCGACACCGCGATGACGCTGAACGCGATGCGCGCCGACGCGATCGTCATCCGCCATTCGGCATCGGGCGCGGTGCAACTGATCGCCGACAAGGTCGACTGCCCGGTGCTGAACGCCGGCGACGGGCGGCACGAGCATCCGACGCAGGCGCTGCTCGACGCGCTGACCATCCGCCGCCGCAAGGGCAAGGTCGAGGGGCTGACCGTCGCGATCTGCGGCGACGTGCTGCACAGCCGCGTCGCGCGATCGAACATCCTCGCGCTGACGCTGCTCGGCAACGAGGTGCGCGTCGTCGCGCCGCCGACGCTGATCCCGCCCGCGCTCGACCGCATGCACGCCGTCCCCTTCACCGACATGGACGAGGGGTTGAAGGGCGCCGACGTCGTGATGATGCTGCGCCTCCAGAACGAGCGCATGGACGGCGCCTACCTGCCCAGCGCGCGCGAGTATCACGCGCTCTATGCGCTGACGCCGCAGCGGCTGGAGAAGGCGAAGCCCGACGCGATCGTCATGCATCCCGGCCCGATGAACCGCGGGGTCGAGATCGACAGCAGCATCGCCGACGACCCGGTGCGATCGACGATCACCGAGCAGGTCGAAATGGGGGTCGCGGTGCGCATGGCGTGCCTCGACATATTGACCCGCCGCAAGCGGGGGGTGCCCGGATGGAACTGAAGCCGCTGCTCATCGCCAACGCCCGCCTGCTCGGCGGCAACGTCGGCAGCCTGCTCGCGGTCGGCGGCCGCATCGCCGCGATCGACCCCGCCGAGCGTCCCGAGGGCATCGAGACGGTCGATGCGAAGGGCCAGTGGCTCGCCCCCGGCATCATCGACCTCGGCGTCTTCGCGACCGACAAGCCGGCCTTTCATTTCGGCGGCATCACGCGCGCCGCGCTGATGCCCGACAGCGGCCCGCTCGACGGCGCGGGGCTCGTCGAGCGCGCGGCGAAGGGCGGCAAGCCCGACCTGTGGGTTCATCCGCTCGCCGCCGCGACCAAGGGGCTCACCGGCAGGGAACTGGCGGAAATCGGGCTGATGAAGGGCGCGGGCGCGCGCGCGGTGGCGACGGGCCGGGACCGGATCGCCGACGCCGGCGTGATGCGCCGCGTCCTCTCCTACGCCGCGTCGCTCGGCCTCACCGTCATCGCGCATGCCGAGGACGAAGGGCTGACGCACTGCGCGGTCGCGACCGATGGCGAGATGGCGACGCGCCTCGGCCTCGCCTCCGCGCCCGCGATCGCCGAGGCGATGGCGATCGCGCGCGACCTGCTGCTGGTCGAGGAAACGGAAGCGCCGCTGCATATCCGCCAGGTCACGACGCGGCGCGGGCTCGACCTGATCCGCGCCGCGAAGGCGGCGGGACTGCCCGTCACCTGCGGCATCACGCCCGCGCACCTGTTCCTGTCCGACACCGCGATGGGCGATTTCCGCACCTTCGCGCGCCTGTCGCCGCCGCTGCGGTCGGAGGACGACCGCCGCGCCTGCCTCGCCGCCATCGCCGACGGCACGATCGACGTGCTCGCTTCGGGCCACGACCCGCGCGGGCCCGAGGACAAGCGCCTGCCCTTTGCCGAGGCGCTGCCCGGCATGGCGGGCGCCGAGACGCTGCTCGCGATGGGGCTGCAACTCGTCCGCGACGGCCATGCGACCCCGGCGCGCCTGTTCGACCTGCTCGCCGCAAACCCGGCAAAGCTGCTCGGCCTTAATGCCGGAACGCTGGCGGTCGGCGCCGAGGCCGACCTGATCCTGATCGACGACGGCACGCCGTGGCAGGTCGATGCGAAGAAGATGGCGGCGTGGGCGGGCAACACCCCCTTCGACGGCATGCCGATGCAGGGCCGCGCCACGATGCTGTGGAAAGGCGGCGTGCGGATACGCTGAGGCGCGATGGCTTTGGATTGCCGCGTGGCTTTGTCGCTCGCGGATGACGAGTCCATTCCATGTCATCGGGCCGTAGCGCGTCAAATCCGAACCGTCCGCCCCCCGCTTTCGCGGGGGCAGGCGCTGAGCTTGTCGAAGCCTGTCCTGAGCACCTGCAAGGCCGTCGAAGGGCCGTTCTTTCTTTTGACGCCGCAGGAAGAAAGGCGGTGCTTCGACAGGCTCGGCACGAACGACAGAAAGAGTGATGCAGATTTAATGCACGATTCTCTAAGGTCTGTGGGGATTCAGAGTCTATCGCCGCGATATTGTATAAAGCCGTGTTCCCCCGCCCTTCGACTGCCCGCAGGGCGGGCGCTCAGGATAAACTTCCGCCATAGGCGG
>NZ_MEFH01000092.1:0-21008 GCF_001725095.1 Sphingopyxis sp. SCN 67-31
AAGGCGGGGGTCCATCTTCGGCCGGTTCCATCTCGAAACCACCGCAGATGGGTCCCCGCCTTCGCGGGGACACACGATAAAGGACAGTCGCAAGATGAACCCCCACACGCCTTAAAATGGTGCCCATCCGAGGCATGGCTCCCTAGCCTGATCATCTTCGGATGAATCGTGCCGTGTCCCCGCGCAGGCGGGGACCCAGAGCGATAGACGCCGACATGGCTCCATCCGCTCTGGGCTCCCGCCTTCGCGGGAGCACTCGGCTTTATAGCCCAAACGATTGTTCTCCGGGGCAGCGCGGAACCAGGATGGTTCCTCGCAATGATAATCCCGCCGAGCAGTCCGGTCCGATACCCGTTTTCCAACCGCGCCCTACCGCCCCCCGGCGGCCAGCCGCGCGCGCAGGTTTTGCAGGTCGCGCTGCGACAGCGGCGCCAGCGCGGCGGCGGGCTTGCCCTTGCGAAGGCGCTCGCGGTCCTTTTCCGACGGTTCGACGCGCCGTACGCGCACCGGGGCGTGGCCCTGCGCCTTCATCCCGAGTTGTTCGGCCGCGCCGCGCGACAGGTCGATGATGCGTCCGCCGCCCGCAAAGGGGCCGCGATCGTTGACGCGCACGACGATCCGCCGCCCGGTGTCGAGCGCCGTCACCTCGACATAGGTCGGCAGCGGCAGCGTCGTGTGCGCGGCCGTGACCCATCCGGGGCGGAATTTCTCGCCATTGGCGGTGCGGTTGCCCGATTCGCTGCCGTACCAGCTCGCATAGCCCACCACGTCATAGGCGGGGGCGGCGGCGGGCACATAGGTCGTGCCGCGGACCGCATAGGGCTTGCCGATCCGCACCGGCGAATCGCTGACCGGACGGAAATTCCCGCCCGCGCAGGCCGAAAGCATCAGGATCGCCGCCGCGGCCCCGGCCAACCGGACGGGGCGGCAATCGGGACGGCCCCGCATCCCTACCCCAGCACCCAGCTTCGCCGCGGATAGCCCTGCGCCCACAGCAGCGCGGTCAGGTCGTGATGGCGGATCGCGGCGTCGGCGGCGTCGGCGGCCGCGGGGTGCGGGTGATAGCCGATGCCCAGCCCGGCCGCGGTGATCATCGGAATATCGTTGGCGCCGTCGCCGATCGCCAGCGTCTCGGCCAGCGGCAGCCCGCGCGCCGCGGCCTCGGACTGGAGCATCGCGAGCTTGGCGCCCGAATCGACGATCGGCTCGCGCACCTGCCCGGTCAGCCGGCCGCCCACGATCTCCAGTTCATTCGCGACCACCTTGTCGAAGCCGACCGCTTCCGCGACCGGCCCGGCGAAGGGCATGAAACCGCCCGACACCAGCACCGACCAGGCGCCGTGCGCCTTCATCGTCTGGACCAGCGTGCGCGCCCCGCGCGTCAGCCGGACCCGCTCCATCCGGCATTCGGCCAGCGTCGTTTCCGCCATGCCGCCCAGCAGCCCGACGCGTTCCGCCAGCGCGCCGCGAAAGTCGATCTCGCCGCGCATCGCCTTTTCGGTGATCGCCGCGATCTGCGCCTTCAGCCCCGCATAGTCGGCGAGTTCGTCAATGCACTCGACGGTGATCATCGTCGAATCCATGTCGGCGATCAGCAGCTTCTTCGTCCGGTCGCCGAGCGGCTGGACCACGATGTCGAGCGCGCCATGGTCCATCTTCGCAAGCTCGCTGCGCGCGCTGACCAGACTGCCCTGAAAGACGATGTCGGCCGCGTCGCCTTCGTCGAGCCAGTGCGGCGCGCCCACGTCGTGCCCGGTCGCGGCGAGGCGGTCGATCGCCTCGCGCACCACCTCGCCCGTCAGCGCTCCGGCTGCTATCAGCGTCGCAACGAACATGGCATCTCCTTCTTCATCCTCGAGCCAGCGGCTTCCTGTGGCGCTTATCGCCGGGCCGACCGCCAGCGGCAAGAGCGCCCTTGCCGTCGCCTTGGCGCAGGCGGTGGGGCGTGCGCAAGTCATCAATGCCGATGCCAGCCAGGTCTATCGCGACCTGACCATCCTGTCGGCGCGCCCGACCGCGGCGGAGATGCAGGGCGTCCCGCACCATCTGTTCGGTCATGTCGACGGGGCGGACGGCGCCTATCACGCGGCGCGCTGGGCCGCCGAAGCGCGCCGTGCGCTGGCCCGCGCGTGGGAGGACGACGATATCCCGATCCTGGTCGGCGGGACCGGTCTCTATCTGCGCACGCTGCTCGACGGCATCGCGCCGGTGCCCGCGATCGCCCCCGATATTCGCGCCGAAGTGCGCGCGATGGCGGTGGCCGACGCCCACGCCGCGCTGACGAAGGCCGATCCCGCCGCGGCGGCGCGCCTGCATCCCGCCGACACGACGCGCGTCGCCCGCGCGCTCGAAGTGGTGCGCGCCACGGGCCGGCCGCTCGCCGACTGGCAGCGCGCGCGCGAGGGCGGCATCGCCGACTCCGTCGCGCTCGTCCCGCTGGTCCTGCTGCCGCCGCGCGACGAACTGCGCGCGCGCTGCGACGCGCGGCTCGCCGAAATGTTCGAGCGTGGCGCGATCGACGAGGTCGCGGCGCTGATCGCCCGCGATCTCGACCCCGACCTTCCCGTCATGCGCGCGATCGGCGTGCCGCAGATCGCCGCCCTGCTGCGCGGCACCCTGTCGCGCGCCGAGGCGCTCGACCGGGCGCAGGCCGCGACCCGCCAATATGCGAAACGCCAGTTCACCTGGCTGCGCCATCAGCCGCCGGCCGGATGGCCCCGACACGAAGCGTCATTATCCGTCGATTCCATAAAGGAAATAGCAATAAAATTACAACATGCACTGTTGACAGGATAGAATCATATACCTATTGCCCGCAGCCTTGTTGCGTCGCACAAGCGCGGGCCTTGCGCGCGGGCGAAATGGAGAAAAGGAGCAGTGTCGTGACGGAAATGAGCGGTGCCGACATGGTGGTTCAGGCGCTGGTCGACCTTGGGGTCGATACAGTGTTCGGCTATCCGGGCGGCGCGGTCCTTCCGATCTATGACGCGCTGTTCAACCACCCGACGATCCGGCACATTCTGGTCCGCCACGAACAGGCGGCGACCCACGCGGCGGAGGGCTATGCCCGCGCCACCGGCAAGCCCGGCGTCGTGCTCGTCACCTCGGGCCCGGGCGCGACCAACGCCGTGACGGGCATCACCGACGCGCTGCTCGATTCGATCCCGATGGTCGTGCTGACCGGGCAGGTGCCGACGACCCTGATCGGAACCGACGCATTCCAGGAATGCGACACGGTCGGCATCACGCGCCACTGCACCAAGCACAATTATCTGGTGATGGACCCCGACCGGCTGGGCCCGATCATCCACGAGGCGTTCCATATCGCGACGCATGGCCGGCCCGGTCCGGTGGTGATCGACATCCCGAAGAATGTGCAGGTGGCGACCGGCACCTACAGCATGCCCGAACTGATCGAGCACCAGAGCTATCGCCCGCAGGTCGAACCCGACGCCGATGCGATCGCCGATGCGATCGCGCTGATCGCGGCGGCCGAGCGCCCGATCTTCTACACCGGCGGCGGCGTCATCAACGCGGGCCCGGACGCGAGCGCGGCGCTGCGCCAGCTCGTCGGGCTGACCGGCGCGCCGATCACCTCGACGCTGATGGGGCTCGGCGCCTTTCCGTCGGACGATCCGAAATGGCTCGGCATGCTCGGCATGCACGGCACCTATGAATCGAACATGGCGATGAATCGCGCCGACCTGATCATCGCGGTCGGCGCGCGCTTCGACGACCGCGTCACGGGCCGCCTCGACGCCTTCGCGCCGCATGCGAAGAAGATCCACATCGATATCGACCGGTCGTCGATCAACAAGATCGTTCCCGTCGACGTCGCGGTGCTCGGCGACGCGGGGCGCGCGCTCGACGCGCTGATCGGCGCGTGGCAGGACAAGGGGCACAAGGCGCGCGACCTCGGCGAATGGTGGCGCCGCATCGACGGCTGGCGCGCGACGCGCTGCCTCGACTTCCCGGAGAAGAAGGACAGCGGGGCGGAGATCATGCCGCAGCGCGCGGTCAAGGCGCTGTTCGAGGCGACGCGCGGCCGCGACCCGATCATCACCACCGAGGTCGGGCAGCACCAGATGTGGGCGGCGCAGCATTTCGGCTTTTCCGCCCCCAATCGCTGGCTGACGTCGGGCGGTCTCGGCACGATGGGCTATGGCTTTCCCGCCGCGGTCGGCGCGCAGGTCGCGCGGCCCGACCGCCTCGTCATCTGCATCGCGGGTGAGGCCTCGCTCCAGATGAACATCCAGGAAATGGGCACGGTCAGCCAGCACCGCCTGCCGGTGAAGATCTTCATCCTCAATAATGAATGGATGGGGATGGTCCGCCAGTGGCAGGAACTGACCTATGAAAGCCGCTATTCGAACAGCTATTCGGACAGCCTGCCCGATTTCGTGAAGCTGGCGGAGGCCTATGGCTGGACGGGGCTGCGCATCGACACGCTGGGCGAACTGGAGGACGGCATCCGCACCATGATCGATACGCCCGGCCCGGTGATCGTCGACTGCCGCGTCGCCAAGCTCGCCAACTGCTTCCCGATGATCCCGTCGGGCGCGGCGCATACCGAAATGATCCTCCAGCCGAGCGACGTCATCGGCACGATGGACGACGAAGCCAAGGCTCTGGTGTAACCGACATGAAAATCACCACCGAAGCGGGCGAGCGCCATGTGCTCGCCATCACCGTCGACAACGAGGCCGGGGTGCTCGCCAAGATCACCGGGCTGTTCACCGCGCGCGGCTATAATATCGAAAGCCTGACGGTGGCGGACATCACCGCCGACCATGCGCTGTCGCGCATCACCATCGTCACCTCCGGCCCGCCGCCGGTGATCGACCAGATCATCGCGCAGCTCGACCGGCTGGTTCCGGTCCACAAGGTCATCGACCTCGCCGACCAGGGCGCGCATGTCGAGCGCGAGATCGCGCTGGTCAAGGTCGCGGGCACCGGCGAGAAGCGCATCGAGGCGCTGCGCCTCGCCGACGTGTTCCGCGCCAAGGTCGTCGACACGACGCTGACCAGCTTCGTCTTCGAGATCACCGGCAACAGCGACAAGGTCGACCGCTTCATCGCGCTGATGCGCGAATGCGGCCTCGTCGAGGTCGGGCGCACCGGCATCGTCGCCATCTCGCGCGGACCGGAGGCGGTTTAGTTCAATTTCGTGCTCCCCCGCGAAGGCGGGGGTCCAGTCAACGTCAGATGGGTCCCCGCCTTCGCGGGGACACACTATTGAGGAAGAAAGACATGCAGGTTTACTACGATCGCGACGCCGACCAGGATCTGATCAAGAACAGGAAGGTCGCCATCCTCGGCTACGGCAGCCAGGGCCACGCCCACGCGCAGAACCTGCGCGACAGCGGGGTCAAGGAGGTCGCGATCGCGCTGCGCCCCGGTTCGGCGACCGCGAAGAAGGCCGAAGGCGCGGGCTTCCGGGTGCTGTCGAACAAGGAAGCCGCCCAGTGGGCCGACGTCATCATGATCGCCGCCCCCGACGAGCATCAGGCGAAAATCTATTATGACGACCTTGCCGACAATCTGAAGCCCGGCGCCGCGCTCGCCTTCGCGCACGGCCTCAACATCCATTTCGGCCTGATCGAGGCGCGCCCCGACATCGACGTCTTCATGGTCGCGCCCAAGGGCCCCGGCCACACGGTGCGCAGCGAATATCAGAAGGGCGGCGGCGTCCCCTGCCTGATCGCGGTCGCGCAGGAAGCCAGCGGCAATGCGGGCAACGGCCACGCCAAGGCGCTCGCGCTCAGCTACGCCTCGGCGGTCGGCGGCGGGCGCAGCGGCATCATCGAGACGACGTTCAAGGAAGAATGCGAAACCGACCTGTTCGGCGAGCAGGCGGTGCTGTGCGGCGGCATCACCCACCTGATCCAGGCGGGGTTCGAAACGCTGGTCGAGGCGGGCTATGCCCCCGAAATGGCCTATTTCGAATGCCTCCACGAAACCAAGCTGATCGTCGACCTCCTCTATGAAGGCGGCATCGCGAACATGCGCTATTCGATCTCGAACACCGCCGAATATGGCGACATCAAGACCGGCCCGCGCATCATCACCGACGAGACCAAGGCCGAGATGAAGCGCGTCCTCGCCGACATCACCTCGGGCCGCTTCGTCAAGGATTTCGTCCTCGACAACCAGGCCGGACAGCCCGAACTGAAGGCCAGCCGCAAGGCCGCCGCCGCGCATCCGATCGAACAGACCGGCGCCGCGCTGCGCGCGATGATGCCGTGGATCGCGAAGAACAAGCTGGTCGACAAGGCGGTCAACTGACCGCGCCGGACAGCGACGGAACCTCGTCATTGCGAGGAGCGTAGCGACGAAGCAATCTCCAGCCATCGACTTCGCACATGGTCGATAGCTGGAGATTGCTTCGCTCCGCTCGCAATGACGAACGGAGGGAAATGATGAGGCAGCCCTTCCACGCCCACCGCGCCGATCTCGCTGCGCTCGCGGCCGAAGACCGCCGCCGCACCCTCGTCCCGCGCGCCGGGATCGATTTCGCCTCGAACGATTATCTCGGTCTCGCCGGCTCCGCCGCGCTGCGCGACGCGCTCTCTCAGGGCATAGCGCGCGGTCTTCCCGCCGGCTCGGGCGGCTCGCGCCTGCTGCGCGGCAATCATGCGGAACATGAAGCGCTCGAAACCCATGCCGCGCGCCACTATGGCAGCGAGGCGGCGCTGTTCTTTCCCACCGGCTTCGCCGCCAACGCCGCGCTGTTCGCGACGCTGCCGCAGCGCGGCGACCTGATCGTCCACGACGAATTGATCCACGCGAGCGCGCACGACGGCATGAAGCTCGGCCGCGCGGACATCCGTGCCGCCGCGCACAATGACGCGCAGGCCTTCGACGACGCCGTCGTCGCGTGGCGCAAGGCGGGCGGCACCGGCACGCCGTGGATCGCGGTCGAAAGCCTCTACAGCATGGACGGCGACACGGCGCCGCTCGCCGACCTCGCGATCGTCGCCGCGCGCCACGACGCGGTGCTGGTGGTCGACGAGGCGCACGCGACCGGCGTCTTCGGTCCTGCCGGACAGGGCCTCGCGCACGGCCTTGCGTCCCGCGAAAGGCTCATCACGCTGCACACCTGCGGCAAGGCGCTCGGCTGCGAGGGGGCGCTGCTTTGCGGGCCGCAGATCGTCCGCGATTTCCTCGTCAACCGGGGCCGCCCCTTCATCTTCTCCACCGCGCCGTCACCGCTGATGGCGTGGCTCGTCCGCCAGGCGCTGGAGATCGTGGCGACCGAGCCCGAGCGGCCCGCGCGCCTTCACGCGCTCGTCCGCCATGCCGAGGCGCGCCTTGCCGCGCTCGGCCTGCCCGCGAGCGGCAGCCAGATCCTTCCCGTCGTGATCGGCGACAACGCCCGCGCGATGCGCGTCGCCGGCGCGTTGCAGGCCGCGGGCTTCGACGTCCGCGGCATCCGCCCGCCGACCGTGCCGCAGGGCACCGCGCGCCTGCGCATCGCGATCACGCTCAACGTCGCCGAAAGCGATATCGACGCGATGACCGGCGCGCTTGCCGACGCGATGGCGGCCGCCTGATGCCGCGCTTCGTCGTGACCGGCACCGACACGGGTATCGGCAAGACCGTCTTCACCGCCGCGCTGGCGGGGGCGCTCGGCACCGCCTATTGGAAACCGATCCAGTCGGGGCTCGAAAACGAAACCGACAGCGAGGTCGTCGCGCGGCTGGCCGGGGTGCCGGTCCGGCCCGAGGCGTATCGCCTCGTCACCCCCGCCTCCCCCCACCTCGCGGCCGAGATCGACGGCGTCGTGATCGATCCGGATGCGCTGACCCCGCCCGCGGGCGACCTGATCGTCGAGGGCGCGGGCGGCGTCCTCGTCCCGGTCACGCGCACGCTTCTCTATGCCGATCTGTTCGCGCGCTGGCGGATTCCGGTCATCGTCTGCGCGCGCACGGGTCTCGGCACGATCAACCACAGCCTGCTGACGATCGAGGCGCTGCGCGCGCGCGGCGTCCCGATCCACGGCATCGCCTTCGTCGGCGACGCCGTCGAGGACAGCGAGGCGATCGTCGCGAAAATTGGCGGCGTCCGCCGTTTGGGCCGCCTTCCCCGCCTCGATCCGCTGACGGACGAGACGCTGGCGCAAGCCTTCGCCGCCAACTTCGATCTCGCCGGCTTCACCTGAAACCAGAAGCCGCTCGCCCTGAGCCTGTCGAAGCCTGTCCTGAGCGCCTGCAAGGCAGTCGAAGGGGGCTGTCCTTTTTTCCATCCGGCGCCAGAAGGAAGAACGGTGCTTCGACAAGCTCAGCACGAGCGATAAGAGAGGTCGCACTTATGTCACCCATCTGGCATCCCTTCACCCAGCACGGGCTCGGTGAGCCGATACCGCTGATCGACCGGGCCGAGGGCGCGCGCCTTTACGACGCGCAGGGCAACAGCTGGATCGACGCCATCTCCTCGTGGTGGGTCACCACCCACGGTCACGCGCATCCGCGCATCATGACCGCGATCCGGGCGCAGAGCGAGAAGCTCGACCAGCTCATCTTCGCAGGCTGGACGCACGAGCCGGCCGAAGCGCTCGCCGCCGAACTGGTCCGCATCACCCCCGATCCGCTGACCCGCGTCTTCTTTTCGGATTCGGGTTCGACCAGCGTCGAGGTCGCGCTGAAAATGGCGCTCGGTTACTGGTTCAACATCGGCGAGGCGCGCAGCCGCATCCTGGTGATGGAGCACAGCTATCACGGCGACACGATCGGCGCGATGTCGGTCGGCGAGCGCGGCGTCTACAACCGGGCGTGGCAGCCTTTGCTCTTCGACGTCGGCACCATTCCCTTCCCCGCCGGGGGACGCGAACAGGCGGCGCTCGACGCGCTCGAAGCCGCCTGCGCCGAAAAGCCCGCCGCCTTCATCGTCGAACCGCTGATCCTCGGCGCCGGCGGCATGCTGATCTACCCCGCATGGGTGCTCGCGGAGATGCGCGCGATCTGCGCCCGTCACGGCGTCCTGTTCATCGCCGACGAGGTGATGACCGGCTGGGGCCGCACCGGCACCCGCTTCGCCTGCGACCAGGCAGGGGTGATCCCCGACATCGTCTGCCTGTCGAAAGGGCTGACCGGCGGCGCGATGCCGCTCGCGGTGACGCTGTGCATCGAACCGATCTTCGAAGCGCATTATTCGACCGACCGCGCGAAGACCTTCTATCATTCGTCGAGCTATACCGCGAACCCGATCGCCTGCGCCGCGGCGGTCGCCAATCTCGCCATCTGGCGCGACGAGCCGGTGCAGGCGCGGATCGATGCGCTCGCCGAGGCGCAGGCGGCGCATTTGGCGCTGCTGGCCAGCGATGCGCGCATCGCGAACCCGCGCCGGCTGGGCACCATCGCCGCGCTCGACGTCCGCGTCCCCGACGGCGGCTATCTGTCGACGCTCGCGCCGCGCCTGATCGCTTTCTATCGCGAACGCGGCGTCCTGCTCCGCCCGCTCGGCAACAGCATCTATGTCATGCCGCCCTATTGCATCGCGCCCGGCGAACTCGCGCAGGTCTGGAACGCGATCGCCGCATCGCTCGATCTCGATCCATCGCCGTAAGTGGTGGAGCGTCCGCTCAAGCATTCTCCAGGAAGGGGGAAGCGCCTCTATGGCGTGTGAGGATTCAGGTTTTGGCGCGCTGCCCCATCCGTTCGTCATGCTGAACTTGTTTCGCAATTATCCCCTTCCGACAGGTGAGCGTTCCCCGGCGAAAGCCGGGGTCCAGATGGCACAGCGCTGCCCCACGTGGACCCCGGCTTTCGCCGGGGATCACCAGCGTCCCTGTCTCAGGGGTATAAACGCCAACTTGTTTCAGCATCCATGGCCGGCCTCCCCCCTTTTGCGCCGCCTTCCATTCGAGGGCAGACCATGGACCCCCGGATCGGGTCCGGGGCAGGCTCTGAAACAGGTTGGCCATTACCCCTTTTCGACAGATAATTGTTCCCCGGCGAAAGCGGGGGTCCATGCGAAGCCGCGCTGCGCCAGTTGGACCCCGGCTTTCGCCGGGGAACAGCGCCTGACTTGCCTGAAGGGTATATGTCCCAACCAAGTTCAGGGTGACGAAGGGAGAATTCAGGGCGATAAAAGCGAGAAACCGTGCCGAACTCCGAATCCACAGGCCGCAGTTCGGCCTGGGTTCATCTGCGGCCGTCCATCGTCGCAGGCCACGACATCGGGAACGCGATCCGGAATGACAGGAAAAGCCGCTCTTCTGACTTGTCTCGCGGCCCTCGCCTCCGCGGTTCCGGCGCTTGCGCAGGAGGAGGAAAGCCTCGCGCAGTCGGCGCAGCCGCCGCAAAAGACCTCGATCCTCTATACCTATGGCGACGAACCCTGTCCCGAGGCGCAGGGCGACGAGATCGTCGTCTGCGCGCAGCAGCCCGAATCCGATCGCTACCGCGTCCCCAAGGAATTGCGCGAGGAGATCAAGGACGACGCCCCGGTCGGCGGCGGCAGCTGGGCATCGCAGGTCGAGGGTTATGAGACGATCGCCCGCGCCACCCGGCCGAACAGCTGTTCGCCGGTCGGCAGCTACGGCTTCACGGGCTGCGCCGCCGCCGCGCTGCGCGAATGGTTCGAGGCGCGGCGCGCGACGCACCCATAGACCCCACAGTCCGGAAACCGTGCGTTTCGCCGCGACGACATTGACGCCGCGCCGCCCTCTCGCCTAGCCTCGCCGCTCTCGGAACAGGAGCCCCCCCATGCGCCATACCCTTCCCTTCGCCGCTCTCGCGCTCGCCGTCGTCGCGGTCCCGGTCGTCCTTGCGCAGGGCGGCCCCGCCGTGCCCGGCGCGCCCGACAGGAGCCGCGTCGCCGCCGGAACCTATGCCGCCGACCCCGGTCACACGATCGTCGTGTGGGAGGTCGATCATTTCGGCTTCAGCAAATATCAGGGGATTTTCGGCGACGTGACCGGCACGCTCGTCCTCGATCCCGCCAACCCGGCGGCCGCGAAGGTCGACGTGACGATCCCGGTGTCGAAGGTGACGACGGCAAGCGCCGGGCTGACCGGCCATCTGCTTCGTGCCGGCAAGGACGGCGCCAAGCCCGATTTCTTCGGCCCCGATCCCGCCGACGCGCGTTTCGTGTCGACCCGCGTCGTCCTCGACGACGATGGCGACGAGGCGAAGGTGACGGGCAACCTCACGCTCAACGGCGTGACCCGGCCGGTGACGCTCGATGTCGATTTCCACGGCGCGGGCACCAATCCCGGCAGCAAGAAGGAAACCGTCGGCTTCGAGGCGGAGGGCGAGATTCGCCGCAGCGACTTTGGCATCCTCTATGGCATCCCGCTGGTCAGCGACCGTGTCGAGCTGAAGATTCACGCGGCGTTCGAGAAGCAGTAGGCGCCTTCCCACCGCACTTTTTGCGGCCGCCCTCTTGCCAAGCCCGCGCTTTTTGGTCATGAGCGCGGGCGATGCACATGCGCGGCCTCCTTCTTCTGCGACTTACACGCCCTTGGGCGTGACTTTCGGCCTGCGCCTTTCGCGGCGGGCCACGCGCTCAAGGGCCTGACGACACAGCATCCGAATCCACACAAGCAGAAGAAGCCAACCCATGCCCATGCTCCGCGACCCCTCGGCCAAGTACCGACCCTTTCCGCAGGTCCCACTGGAAAACCGCCAGTGGCCCGCCCGCACGATCACCAAGGCCCCGATCTGGCTCTCGACCGATCTGCGCGACGGCAACCAGGCGCTGATCGACCCGATGGACGCCGAAAAGAAGACGCGCTTCTTCGACCTGCTCGTCAAATGCGGGCTCAAGGAGATCGAGGTCGGCTTCCCCGCTTCGGGCGCGACCGATTTCGATTATATCCAGAACCTCGTCCGCTCGGGCCGCATCCCCGACGACGTCACGCCACAGGTGCTGACGCAGGCGCGCGCCGACCTGATCCGCACCAGCTTCGACAGCCTGGCGGGCGCGAAGACCGCGATCGTCCACCTTTACAACGCGGTCAGCCCCGCGTGGCGCCGCATCGTCTTCGGCATGGAGATGCCCGAGATCAAACAGATCGCCATCGACGGCGCGAAGCAGCTGCGCGACAATGCCGCGCGCCTGCCCGGCACCGACTGGCGCTTCGAATACAGCCCCGAGACCTTCTCGACCGCGGAGATCGATTTCAGCATCGAATGCTGCGCCGCGGTGATGGACGTGCTCCAGCCGACGGCGGACAAGCCGATCATCCTCAACCTGCCCGCGACGGTCGAGGCGGCGACGCCGAACATCTACGCCGACCAGATCGAATATTTCTGCAAGCATCTGCCGAACCGCGACCGCGCGCTGATCAGCCTGCACACGCACAACGACCGCGGCACCGGGGTCGCGGCGGCCGAACTCGGCCTGCTCGCGGGCGCCGACCGCGTCGAGGGCTGCCTGTTCGGAAACGGCGAGCGCACCGGCAACACCTGCCTCGTCACCATCGCGCTCAACATGTACACGCAGGGCGTCGACCCCGAACTGGACTTCTCCGACATCGATCAGGTCATCCAGACGGTCGAATATTGCAACCAGTTGCCTGTCCACCCGCGCCACCCCTATGGCGGCGAGCTGGTCTACACCGCCTTTTCGGGCAGCCACCAGGACGCGATCAAGAAGGGGTTCGCGGCGCGCGAGCGGCAGAACGACGACAAGTGGGAAGTCCCTTACCTGCCGATCGACCCCGCCGACCTGGGGCGCAGCTACGAAGCGGTGATCCGCGTCAACAGCCAGTCGGGCAAGGGCGGCGTCGCCTGGGTGCTCGAACAGGACAAGGGGCTGAAGCTGCCGAAGAAGATGCAGACGAGCTTCAGCCACATCGTCCAGGCGGTGGCGGACCAGACGAGCCGCGAGCTGACCGCCGACGACATCTGGACCGCCTTCGAGGGGCATTATCTGGCGGCGGACGGCAAGCGCTTCCAGCTCGTGAGCTGGGCGGAAAGCCAGAGCGGCGCCGACCGCATCTTCGCCGGCAAGCTGACCATCGACGGCGCCGAGCGCAGCATCAGCGGCCGCGGCAACGGCCTGATGTCGAGCGTCGTCGCCGCGCTGGCCGAATCGGGCGGCCCGGCGATGGACATCGTCGATTATTCGGAACATGCGATCGGCCAGGGCAGCAACGTGCAGGCCGCCGCTTATGTCGAATGCCGCACCCCCGACGGCCGCAGCCTGTTCGGCTGCGGTCTCGACACCGATGTCGCGACCGCCAGCGTGCGCGCGATCCTGTCGGCGGCGAACGCGATCTGATCCGGTCGCGGAGGCCGGGGCGGCGCGGGCCGCCCCGGCCTCCGCGCACCCCTTCCCTCTCCCGTCCGCCGCATCCCGGTCACGACTGGCCCGATCGGCGTTTCGCGGTGCGCGCATTTGGTCCTAAGCCGATGCGCGCAGCCGGGGGGCGGCGAAGGAGAAGGACCCGTGAACGCATCCCAGGCCCCGTCCGCCAGCGGCCCGAGCGCGTCCGTCGCGCCCGCCGGGCCGCTCCCCGCCGACGGGGGAAGCAGCGACCTGTTCTGGAGCCTGCAATATTGCCGCGCGAGCGCGCTGTCGCTGACCCGTCTCGAACTGGCGCTCGCCAGCAGCGACCGGCAGCGGATCGTCGAGGCGATCGACCGCCTCCACGCGCTCGACCGCGAAATCGAGCGCAGGGTCGCAAGCCTGCCGCCGCCGCCCGATCCCGACCCCGAGCGCGAGGCGATCGACCGGCACCTCGACCGCGAGAAGATGGCGGTGGCGTTCGAGAAGCTGGCGCTCGCCAGCGGGATCAGCGGCCCCGCCCTCGCATCGCCGCCCGCCTTCGCGGCGCGCACGCGGCCCGAACCCGAGCTTTCTCATGCGGTCGAAGGGCCGCCCTTCGATCGCCGGCGGACCCATATTCTCGCCTCGCACGGCCCGAAGATCGCGCTCCTGCTGGCGATCGCGGCCGCCACCGCCGCGCTGCTGGCGACTGCCTTTTAGGATAGGGCAATCACCACGCCGCGAAACACATATAAAGATTTCTTTATATAGTGCTTGACAGGATCGTCGCGGCGCCTATTCTGCATGCTGTCGAGGTTCTTCGCGCCGGGCATCCGGGGCGGAGCGAAGATGGGAAGCCGGTGCAAAACCGGCGCTGCCCCCGCAACTGTAAGCGGCGAGCGGCGGTCGATCATGCCACTGGTTCGGCAAGGAACCGGGAAGGCCAGACCGCTGCGGCGACCCGCGAGCCAGGAGACCTGCCTCGTCAGATACGTCCTCCGGCGGGGTGCCCGGTCAGGCCGCATGCATGGCTGCGTCCGACCCTTGCCCTGCGGACGCGGGATATCGTGCGTTCGCGTCTGTCCGTCGCCCTTGCCCCCTGCAAGGTGCTCGAAATGACTGTCAGCGTCGCCACTTTAGGCTTTCCCCGCATCGGCCTTCGCCGCGAACTCAAGGTCGCGCTCGAATCCTACTGGTCGGACAAATCGACCCTCGCCGACCTGCACGCCGCAGCCGCTGGCCTGCGCGTCGCCCATTGGGCGCGGCAGAAGGCGCTGGGGGCCGACATCCTGCCGTCGAACGATTTTTCGCTCTACGACCATGTGCTCGACACCTCGGCGCTGATCGGCGCCGTCCCCGCGCGCTACGACTGGGACGGCGAGACGGTCGATACCGATCTCTATTTCGCGATGGCGCGCGGCGCGCAGGGCGATCCGATGCACGCCGGGTGCGGCCACGCCGCCGATACGACCGCGCAGGAGATGACCAAATGGTTCGACACCAACTATCATTTCCTCGTCCCCGAACTCACCGCCGGCCAGACCTTCCGCATCGCTTCGACGAAGATCTTCGACGAATATGACGAAGCGAAGGCGCTGGGGTATCAGACGCGCCCGGTGCTGCTCGGCCCGGTCAGCTACCTGATGCTCGCCAAGGGCAAGGCGGTCGAACCGCTCGCCCTGCTTCCCGCGCTGCTCGACACCTATGCCGAGATTCTCGCGCGGCTGACGAAACAGGGCGCCGAGTGGGTGCAGATCGACGAGCCCTGCCTCGTCCTCGATCTCGACGATGCGCAGCGCGCCGCGTTCGAGCGCGCCTATGCGCGGCTCGCGACGGCGGGGCCACGCCTGATGCTCACCCCCTATTTCGGCGGTCTCGGCGACAATCTCGATCTCGCTGCCGAACTGCCCGTCCACGGCCTCCACCTCGACCTCGTCCGCGCGCCCGAACAGCTCGGCCCGGCACTCGACAAGGTGCGGTCGCACGTCCTGCTGTCGCTCGGCATCGTCGACGGCCGCAACATCTGGCGCGCCAACCTTTCCGACCTTTACTGGCGGCTCAAGGAACTGGCGGCGACGCGCGACCTGATCCTCGCGCCATCCTGTTCGCTGCTCCACGTCCCGGTCGATCTGGCGCTCGAAACCGCGCTCGATCCCGAAATCGCGCAATGGCTGGCCTTCGCGACGCAAAAGATCGAGGAACTCGCCGCGCTCGCCAGGGCGTTGAACGAAGGCGAGGATGCCGCCTTCGCCGCCTTTTCGGCGTCGCGGATGGCCGCGGTCGCCCGGGCGACCTCGCCCCGCATCCACGATCCCGCCGTCGCCGCGCGCCTGGCCGCGCTCGATGCGGACGCCGCGCGCCGGGCCGCGCCCTTCGCCGCCCGCCGCGAGGCGCAGCGCCGGCGCCTTCCGCTTCCCCGCTATCCGACCACGACGATCGGCTCCTTTCCCCAGACGGCGGAGGTCCGCAAGGCGCGCGCCGCGCATATTCGGGGCGAAATCGACGATGCGGCCTATGACCGCTATCTGAAGGTCGAAACCCGCGCCGCGATCAAGTGGCAGGAGGAGATCGGCCTCGACGTCCTCGTCCACGGCGAGTTCGAGCGCAACGACATGGTGCAATATTTCGGCGAACAGCTTGCCGGTTTCGCCTTCACCCGCAGCGGCTGGGTGCAGAGCTATGGCTCGCGCTGCGTGCGGCCGCCGATCCTCTATGGCGACGTGTCGCGCCCGCGGCCGATGACGGTCGACTGGTGGCGCTATGCCCAGGATCAGACCGACCGGCCGGTGAAGGGCATGCTCACCGGCCCGGTGACGATCCTCAACTGGTCGTTCGTCCGCGACGACCAGCCACGCGAAGCGAGCTGCCGCCAGATCGCGCTGGCGATCCGCGACGAGGTGCTGGACCTGGAGGCCGCGGGCGCCGCGATCGTCCAGATCGACGAGGCGGCGCTGCGCGAAGGGCTGCCGCTGCGCCGCGGCGAATGGCCGCATTATCTGGGCTGGGCGGTCGAATGCTTTCGCATCGCGGCCTCCGGCGTGCGCGACGACACGCAGATCCACACCCACATGTGCTATTCGGAATTCAACGACATCCTTCCCGCGATCGGCGCGATGGACGCCGACGTCATCTCGATCGAAACCGCGCGGTCGCAGATGGAACTGCTCGGGGCCTTCGCAAGCTATGCCTATCCGAACGAGATCGGTCCCGGCGTCTATGACATTCATTCGCCGCGCATTCCGGCCGAGCGCGAGATGACCGACCTGCTGACCCTCGCCGGACGGCACCTGCCGCCCGATCGACTCTGGGTGAATCCCGATTGCGGGCTCAAGACGCGCAAGTGGGACGAGGTGCGACCGGCCCTCGTCTCGATGGTCGCCGCGGCGCAGCGGATGCGGATTCGGGAGGCCTATGATGCATGACGAAACCATGCCCGCGGACCAGCCCACGATCCGCGTCACCGCGATGCCCGCCAACGCCAATGTTTATGGCGATATCTTCGGCGGCTGGCTGATGGCACAGATGGACCTGGCCGCGTCTTCGGTCGCGTCGCTCCACGCGCGCGGCCGGGCGGTCACGGTCTCGGTGGAGGGCATGGCCTTCCACCGCCCCGTGTTCGTCGGCGACGAGGTGTCGGTTTTCGGCCGGCTGGTGAAGATCGGCCGGACCTCCATGCATGTCGAGGTCGAGGCCTGGGCGCGCGATCGCCATGCCGAGGACGGACACAAGGTGACGCAAGCGGTCTTCATCTTCGTCGCCGTCGGCCCCGACCGGCGCCCGCGCGCGCTCGGCCGCACCGCCACCGCGCCCCCACCGTCCTGACCCGTTCGCGCTTGTGACAGGCAGCCGCGATCCCCCTTGCGCAGCCTTCCGTTTACGTTAAGGTCAGCCGAAACCTCTATTCGGAGAGCGACGCCCATGGCCCTTCCCGCGATTTTCGACCGCCTTCGCCTGCCCGTCATCGGTTCGCCGCTGTTCATCGTCTCGGGCCCCGACCTCGTCATCGCGCAGTGCAAGGCGGGGATCGTCGGCAGCTTCCCGGCGCTCAACGCGCGGCCGCAGACGCTGCTCGACGAATGGCTCCACCGCATCACCGAGGAACTGGCGGCGTGGGATCGCGACAATCCCGACCGTCCCTCGGCGCCGTTCGCGGTCAACCAGATCGTCCATCGCTCGAACGACCGGCTCGAAGCCGATATCGCGACCTGCGAGAAGTGGAAGGTGCCGATCACCATCACCTCGCTCGGCGCGCGCGAAGAGCTGAACCAGGCGGTCCATAACTGGGGCGGCATCACGCTTCACGACGTCATCGACGACCGCTTCGCGCGCAAGGCGGTCGAGAAGGGTGCCGACGGCCTGATCCCCGTCGCGGCTGGCGCGGGCGGCCATGCCGGCACCCAGTCGCCCTTCGCGCTGGTGCAGGAAATCCGCGAATGGTTCGACGGGCCGGTCGCGCTGTCGGGCGCGATCGCGCACGGCCGCTCGATCCTTGCCGCGCAGGCCTGCGGCGCCGATCTCGCCTATATCGGCAGCGCCTTCATCGCCTGCGCCGAGGCGAACGCCGACGCCGGATACAAGGCCGGGATCGTCGAGGGGCGCGCCGCCGACATCGTCTATTCGGACCTGTTCACCGGCGTCCACGGCAATTATCTGCGCGGCTCGATCGTCAACGCCGGGCTCGACCCCGATGCGCTGCCGAAGGGCGACCTCAAGACGATGAATTTCGGTTCGGGCGGCAATACCAAGGTCAAGGCGTGGAAGGACATCTGGGGGTCCGGCCAGGGAATCGGGTCGGTGCGCGCGGTGCGCCCCGCCGCCGATTTCGTCGCCGAACTGACCGATCAATATCGCGAGGCGTGGCGCGAACTGCAAGGCAAGGTCATCGGCTGACCCCGCCGCCGAACAGCCGCTCGATCGCGTCGTCCAGATAGGGGCGATCGGCGAAAATCCGCATCGGATCGCGCCGGTTGAGCCAGAAGCCGGCGCCGTGCCGGTCGGTCAGCGCGCGCCGCGCGGTATCCTGCAACAGTCGCAGCCGCATCACCGCGGTCCGCCGCGCCGCGATCGGGTCGCCGGACGCCTGCGCGGCGAAATGGGCGCGGATACGCTCGACCCGCGCGACCATCACGTCGCTATAGCCGGGGTGCGGCCCGCGATGCAGCGCGTGGCCCGACGACAGCGCGCCGCCCTCGCTTGCCGGCAGCATCAGGCCGTTGAGGTCGAACCGCTGGAGCAGGAAGCCCTCGACGCGCAGGCAGTCGAACATCGCCGCCATCTGCGGCCGGCGGAGCAGCAGGACGGGCAGCAGGTGATGGCGCTGGAAACCGGGCCGCGGCGGCGGCGCCCCGCGCCATCGCCGCGAATCGCACCGCAACGCGGCCTCAGCCGCCGCGGTCGAAGGCGACGTCCACCACCGCATGCCCCCGATCGGCATCGAGGCGCGGCGACAGATCGACCCATTCGCCCTGTTGCAGCCCGCGCGCGCGCTGTCTTTCGACGATGGGGCCGTTAACCATGATGTCGAGCGCGAGACGCGCCAGCCGCCGCACCATGTCCGCCACCGTCCAGCCGGCCGGGATCGCGGCGGTGAGTTCCTGCCCGGCAAAGGCGGCGAGCCCGCGCGTCCCGACATGCGCGCCGCCCGCCGTTTCGTGCCGGCGAAAGGCGACGAGGTGCAGGACGGGCGGCATGCCGCTCGTCAGCATCTCGGCAACCGCGGCGCGGAACTGCGGGGCGTCGGACCACAGCCGCGCGGGGGACCAGAAGATGTGGCTGGCGTCGAACAGGTCGATCAGCAGCACCAGCGTCTTGAACAGCTCGCGCATGCGCGTGGCCTGACCGCCCCCGGCGGATGGGGTCGCGCCGCCCGGCGCGACGAACGCCCAGCATCGCCCGGCCTCTCGCCAGTCGGGCGGCAGCCCTGCCGCGAGCTGGCTCGTCGCCGGCGCGTCGGGATCGGCAAAATCGAGCAGCGCCGCCGCGCCCGCCGGTCCGGCGACCAGTTCCGTCGCGCCGAGCCGCAGGTGGAATGTCGGCGCGTCGGGCCCCGTCGCCAGCAGCCCGCCCTGCCCGTCCGCCGCAACGCCTTCCGGTCGCAAGCCCATGTGACGCAGCGCGCGCTCGATCTCGGCCGGCGACCGGCGCCCGAAACCCTGCGCGACGATCAGCGCAAAGGGACCAGCCGCAACCAGCCTCCTCGTCCCTTCATTGCTGTTGTCGTCGCCATCCATCGCCGCGCCGGCCTTCGTCGATCGCACCGGGCATCGCAGGACGGGCGCCCTTGATCAAATGCTAATTGCGATCCTGTCGACAAGTTAATCCGCCGCCGCGCGGCAGGTCATCGTCCCGCAGCATAGCGTCGACCTATACCCCATCGGCATTGTTTCGATTGCCAGCCTTCGCTCGACGGATATTTTCGTTCGCCAGAGAGGTTCCTTCATGTCGCGACGCTGGATTTGGCACGCCACCCTTGGCGCCGCGCTGCTCGGCTCCCTCGGCCTGCCGTCGGCAGCTTTTGCCCAGACGTCGCCGCAAACCGCCTATAACGTCCCGACGGAGCAACTCGCCGGCCTCGCCGATTTCATCGATGGCGTGATGGCCCAGCAGATCGCGACGCGCGAGGTTGCGGGCGCGGTCGTCATCGTCGTTCATCAAGGCCGCGTGCTGCTCGCGCGGGGCTATGGCTTCGCGGACGTCGACCAGGGCGTCCCGGTGGACCCGCAACGGACCCTGTTCCGGCTGGCCTCCGTGTCCAAGCTGTTCACCTGGGCGGCGCTGATGCAGCAGGTCGAGGCCGGCCGCGTCAGCCTCGATGCCGATGTGAACGACTATATCGACTTTCCCATCCCGCCGTTCGAAGGGCAGCCGATCCGGGTGCGCGATCTGATGGCGCATACGCCGGGCATGAGCGATACGGGCAGAATCACCGCACGGTCGGTCGACGAACTCGTCCCCTATGGCGATTGGCTGAAAGCGCATGTCCCGCAACGGCTGTGGCCCGCGGGCACCAAGATATCCTATTCCAACTATGGCGCGGCGCTGGCCGGCTATATCGTCGAGCGGGTTTCGGGCGAACCCTTCGCCGACTATGCCGAACGCCACCTCTTCGCGCCGCTCGGCATGGAATCGGCGAGCTTTCGCGAGCCCCTGCCCGCCCCGCTCGCCCCGCGCGTGGCCAAGGGCTATCGGCTCAGGGACGGGCGTTTTGTCGCAAAGCCGTTCGAGCTGTACAGCCAGATCATGCCCGGCGGTTCGGGAACCGCAAGCGCCCCCGATGTGGCGCGGTTCATGATGGCGATGCTGAACGGCGGCGCGATCGGCGCGGCGCGAATCCTGAAATCCGAATCGGTCGCGCTGCTGATGCGCGATTCGCATGCCAATGCCCCCGGCCTGCCCGGCATGGCGCACGGCTTCTTCGTCATTCGCAACGCCGGACCGCGCCTCGTCGGCCATGGCGGCAATACCGTCGATTTCCATTCGCGCCTGATCCTCGCCCCTGAAGCCGGCCTCGGCATCTTCGTGTCCGAAACCGGCGGGCCGGGCAGTTATGGCGCGCGTACCGAATTGACGGACGCGCTGATCGGCCGGATCTTTCCGCAAAAGCCGGCGCCGCGCGCCGCCGCGCCCGCGGGCGAGGTCGTGCCGGTCGGTGCCTATCGCACCAACCGGCGTAACTATAATGTCCCCGTCAAACCGGTAGCCATCCGGTGAAGGCCGCGGATCCGCTATGATTGTTCGGCAATGAGGTTGATGAGGCATTCGATGCCGTCAGGCGTGAAGGCCATGGCGCCGCC
>NZ_MEFH01000093.1:0-18371 GCF_001725095.1 Sphingopyxis sp. SCN 67-31
GCTGCGCGCCTATGCGTTGCAGGATCAGGGCTACGACACGGTCGACGCCAACCTGCGGCTCGGCTTCCCGGTCGAGGCGCGCGACTTCGCGATCGCCGGGCGGATGCTCGACCTGTTGGGAATCGCGCGCATCCGACTGATGACCAACAATCCCGAAAAGGTCGCGCGGCTGGAAAAGGAAGGCGTCGAGGTGGTCGAACGCATCCCGCTTGCGCTCCCGACCAATCCGCACAACGAACATTATCTCGCGACCAAGCGCGACCGGACGGGGCATCAACTATAAGCGTCATCCCGGCGAATGCCGGGATCGCTGACGGTGGATCACGACGACAGCGGCCCCAGCTTTCACCGGGGCGACGCCGTCCTCAATGCACGAACCGCGCCACGACGTCGCGATAGCTGCGGCTGACCTTCACCTGCGCGCCCGACCCCAGGATCAGGAAGCATTCGCCGTTGGTATGCGGCCTGACCTGCTTGACCTGGCTGAGGTTGACGATCGTCGAGCGATGCACGCGCTGGAAATTCCGCGGGTCGAGCCGCTTTTCCAGATCCTTCATCGTCTCGCGCAGGATCAGGCTGTTGTCGGCGGTATAGATGCACATGTAATCGCCCGCGGCATCGATCCGCTCGATGCTGTCGACGTCGACGCGGAAAATCTGGCCGCGATCCTTGATGTTGATCATCTTTTCATAGCGGTCGGCGGCGGGCGCTTCGGCCGCCGTCTCGCCCTCGAATTCCTCCACCGCTTCGGGCGCGACCTCGGCGAGCACGGTCTTCAGCCGTTCGACCTCGGCGGCGCCGCGCTTTTCGGTCAGCCGCTGGCGGACGCGGTCGAGCGCGTCGGCGAGCCGTTCGGGTTCGACCGGCTTGACCAGATAGTCGACCGCCTGCGCCTCGAAGGCGCGGATCGCATGGTCCGAATAGGCGGTGACGAACACCACCAGCGGCGGTTCGACCTCCATCAGCCCCTGGATCACCGAAAAGCCGTCGAACCCCGGCATCTGGATGTCGAGGAAGACGAGGTCGGGCTTGTGGGTCTTGATCTTTCGGATGGCCTCGCGGCCGTTCAGGGCGGTGTCGACAACCTCGACATCCGGGTGCGCTTCGAGCCTGAGTTGCAGGCCCTGGGTCGCCAGTTTTTCATCATCCACCAGGATGGTTCTGATCGTCATGTCGCTTCGGTTCCAATCCTTGCCTGTCCGTCGGGCTGAAACGGAAACTCGATCGTCACCGTGAAACCGCCGTCATCGCCCGACTGCGCATCGAACCTGTGCTGGTCGCCGAACGCCTGGGCCAGCCGGTCCCTGATGTTCGCTAAACCCACGCCCGTCGATTCCGTTGCAATGCCCGTCGTGGGGTTCGCGCCGTCGGCTGACAATCCCGCGCCGGTGTCGGACACGGTAATCCGAACCTTTTGACCGGCAAGCTGTGCGGAAATGGTGATATCGGCGCCCTCTTCCTGCGGCGTCACCGCATATTTGATCGCATTCTCGATCAGCGGCTGGAGCAGCAGCGAGGGCAATCGCGCCCGCGCGACGCCGGGATCGATGTGGAAATGCGGGCGCAGCCGGTCCTCGAAGCGCATCTTCTCGATATCGAGATAGAGCTTCAGCGTCTCGATCTCCTGCGCCAGCGTCACCTGCGCCGTCGGTTCGTTGGCGAGCGTGTAGCGCAGGAAGGCCGACAGGCGCGACAGCATCGCATTCGCCGGTTCGGACTGCTTGAGCAGCACCAGCGTCGAAATGCTGTTCAACGTGTTGAACAGGAAATGCGGATTGAGCTGATAGCGCAGCATCGCGAGCTGCGCCGACGCCGCCTGCGCCTCCAGCCGCAGCACGCGGTCGCTCTGCTCCTCGAGCTGGAGGAAATAGTTGATCGCGAAATAAAGCGCCGACCAGGCGGCCAGCGTCGTCGCGTCGATATAGATGGCGACCAGCAGCAGGCCGGTGAAGCTCGTGTCGCTGTCGGGTTTCAGTATCTGGAGGAACCAGGCGTCGATGAAGGCCCAGATCGCGGTGGCGATCGCCAGCACCCCGAAGCACGCCCCCCACACCAGGATGGTGCGGCGATTGATCAGCGCGCGATAGCAGACCGACAGCAGCAGCGTCAGCGAAAAGCCCGTGACCGCCGAAACGACGACGAGGACGAGGAAATCGAAGGTCTGCCCGCCCGCGAACCCCGACATCGCGCGCAGCCCGAACCAGGCGAGCCAGCCCAGGATCTGGAGGTTCCAGAAGGCGCGAATCTTGTTGCCGAAAAAGGGCCCCGGCGAGGTCAGTCCGAACAGCGGCATGAGAGAGGCGGCGTCCGGACGATCAGCGGGCGGCGCGTGCGCGGCTCATTCGGCCGCGACCGGATCGACGCGCGCGTCGGCCCGCACCCGCGCCTGGCCGAGCGGCTGCAGTTCGGACCGATGCTTCCACAGCAGCTCCTTGTACCCCAGCGGCCTGCCGTCGTGCGCGGTGATCGTCACCGGGCCGATCGGCTGTTCGTCGCGCACGTCGACGAGCACCGGGGTCGAAGGCACGCCGGCGCCCCATTTCTCGCCCCATTGCCGCAGCGCGATCATCGCGGGCAGCAGTTCCAGCCCCTTTTCGGTAAGCTCGTAGCGGACCTTGCGGCGATCCTCGGCCATCACCTCGCGCGCCATGATGCCATGGTCGACCAGCCGCGACAGCCGGTTCGACAATATGTTGCGCGCGATGTTCAGCTCGTGCTGGAATTCCTCGAAATGATGCACGCCGTTGAAGGCGGCGCGCAGGATCATGAACGACCATCTCTCGCCCATCGCCTCGAGCGCCAGCGGCAACGCGCACTGCCCCCCGACCAGATCGTTCAACGGTTCGCGCAGCTTTTCCATGGACCCAGCACTTTTTCCCATGACTCGGCACTAACGCATTATCCGTGCCAACGCCAAAAGTTTATGGCGCGCGCCGCCGCCCGGCCGATACCCCGTTCGAACGCCGCGACGCATTTTCGCATTGCAATTGACGGCGCTTGCACGACATTGACGGCAATGCTCAGGCAATATGAACTTGTCGAACGCGTGCGCGCCTACGATCCCGACGTCGACGAGGCGCTGCTCAACCGCGCCTATGTCTTCACCGTCCAGAAGCACGGCAGCCAGAAGCGCGCGTCGGGCGATCCCTATTTCAGCCATCCGGTCGAGGTCGCGGGCATATTGACCGACCTGCATCTCGACAGCGAGACGATCGTCACCGCGCTGCTCCACGACACGCTCGAGGATACGCTGACCACCCCCGAAGAGATCGAGCGGCTGTTCGGTCCCGACGTGACGCGCCTGGTCGACGGCGTCACCAAGCTCAGCAAGATCGAGGCGCAGACCGAGAATGAGCGCGCGGCCGAGAATCTGCGCAAGTTCCTGCTCGCCATGTCGGATGATATCCGCGTGCTGCTGGTCAAGCTGGCCGACCGGCTGCACAATATGCGCACGCTGCATTTCATCCAGAAACCCGAGAAGCGCCGCCGCATCGCCCGGGAGACGATGGACATCTATGCCCCGCTCGCCGAGCGGATCGGCATGTACGAATATATGCGCGAGATGCAGCTTCTCGCTTTCCGCGAGCTGGAGCCGGAGGCCTATGCGACGATCACCGGCCGCCTCGCCAAGCTGACCGCCGGCGGCAAGGACAAGGTCGCCGCGATCAGCCGCGAATTCAAGGAGCTGCTCGCGAAGAACGGCATAGAGGCCGACGTGTCGGGGCGCGAGAAGCATCCCTATTCGATCTGGCGCAAGATGCAGGAACGCCACGTCAGCTTCGAACAGGTGACCGATATCATCGCCTTTCGCGTCATCACCCCGACCGACGCCGACTGCTATGCCGCGCTCGGCCTCTTCCACCGCAAGTGGAAAATGGTCCCCGGCCGCTTCAAAGACTATATCTCGACGCCGAAGCGCAACGGCTACAAGTCGCTGCACACGACGATCATGCACCAGCAGAACATGCGGATCGAAATCCAGATCCGCAGCCGCGAAATGCACCAGCAGTCCGAATATGGCCTTGCGGCGCACTGGGCCTACAAGCAGGGCGGCAGCGGCCCCGACGGGCAGGCGGGCTGGATTCGCGACCTGCTCGAAATCCTCGAACAGACGCACGATCCGGACGAGTTCCTCGAAAACACCCGCATCGCCATGTATCAGGACCGCATCTTCGCCTTCACGCCGAAGGGCAGCCTGTTCCAGCTTCCCAAGGGCGCGACGCCGGTCGATTTCGCCTATGCGGTCCACACCGGGCTCGGCGACCGGACGGTGGGGGCCAAGGTCAACGGCCGCCTCGTCCCGCTGCGCACCCAGCTCGTCAACGGCGACACGGTCGAAATCCTGACGTCGGACAAGCAGACGCCGCAGCCCGCGTGGCTGGGCTTCGCCGTCACCGGCAAGGCGCGTGCGGCGATCCGCCGCCATGTGCGGTCGAAGGAGCGCGTCGAGCTCGCGGCGCTGGGGCGCAAGATCTACGAGGAGATCGTCCAGCGCCTGCCCGGCCGCATCGGCGACAAGGCGCGCGCCGCCGCGGTCGAGCGGCTGAAGCTCGACGACGACACCGCGCTCTATGTCGCGATCGGCAAGCGCCAGCTATCGGACAATGCCGTCATGGAGGCGCTGGTACCCGGCATCACCGCCGAGATGAAGACCAAGCCCGGCAAGCTGCGGCAGGGCGCCGCCGTGTCGATCGCGGGGCTGACGCCGGGGGTCGCCTACAAGCTCGCCGCCTGCTGCCATCCGGTTCCCGGCGACCGCATCGTCGGCCTTGCGCGGCCCGGCGAGGGGATCGAGGTGCATGTCATCGACTGCCCCAGCCTCGCCGACGGGATCGACGCCGACTGGATCGACCTGCGCTGGCAGGAGAATAGCGAGGGCGGCAACGCGCGGCTGTGCGTCGTCATCATGAACGAGCCGGGGACGCTCGCCGAAATGTCGGGCATCCTCGCCGCCAATTCGGCGAACATCACCAATCTGCGGCTGTCGAACCGCGAGGGCGGCTTTCACACCTATGACGTCGTCGTCGAGGTGCGCGACGTCCATCATGTGATGCGCATCCTGTCGGCGCTGCGCGCCTCGGACACGGTGGTGCAGGCGGAGCGGCTTTAGCAGCGCGATCATATTGGATGAACCACGCCGTGTCCCCGCGCAGGCGGGGACCCAGAGCGACATGGCGCCGACCTTGGCTCTTCGAAGCTCCGGGCTCCCGCCTTCGGGGGAGCACGTGGCCTTGCAAGCCAAGACGATCAGACTCTAACGGGGCCGCCCTCAGCCCGAATCGTCATTGCGGGCGAAGCGAAGCAATCTCCAGCCATCGTCCGGCCCCGCCGGAACCGGAGATTGCCGCGCTCGCACCACGAAGAAGAGGGGCGCCCCCGGGGCTCAATAGCCCTCGGTCGCCTTGAGGAACCAGATGCGCTGCTGCGTCTCGTCGGCCCAGCCGTCGACAAGCCCGCTGGTCGCGATGTCGCCATCGGCCTCCGCCGCGTCCTTGGCTTCGTGGAGCCGTTCGAGCAGCGTCTCATTGTCCTTGGCGAGGGTGCGGACCATCGTGTCGGCGTCGACCCCGGCCTTGTCGTCGTCCTTGATCGACTGGTGCCGCCCGATATCGCCGATCGAACGGAGCGTCGTGGCGCCATTCTTGCGTACCCGCTCCGCGATCAGGTCGGTGGTCGCCAGGATCTGGGCCGCCTGTTCGTCGAACAGCAGGTGCAGGCTGCGGAAATGCGGGCCCTGGACGTGCCAGTGATAATTCTTGGTCTTGAGATAGAGGGCAAAGCTGTCGGCGAGCAGCGCATTGAGCGCGTCGGCGATCGCGGGCTGGTTCTTCTGGGGCATATATCGTCCTTTCGTTTGCTTTTCCTTCATATAGCCGAAGCCGGTCAAAAGTTCCCATGGAACCTCTCGGCCGCTGTCATCGAAAAATTCGATGACCGACGGAAAAACGGGCGAAACCTACAAGCCGAAGGCGGTCATCGCCGCGCGCACGCCCCACAGCAGCAGGATCGCGGCGGCGCCCCAGCGGATGACCGATGCGGCGCGATGCGCGGTGAGCCCGGGACCGAAAGCCAGCACGGGCAACAGCGCCAGCACCCAGCCGATGAAGCCGCCCGCAGCGGCCCAGACGCCCGCGCCGCTCGTCGCCGCGAGCGCGCCGATCAGGACGTGGCTGCGATCGCCGAACTGGACCAGCAACAGCTGCGCCGCCAGCAGCGGCGCCGGCAGTTCCGCCTCGCGCTCCGCCGGAGATGCCGCCGCGCCGCGCCAGACGAGCGCGCCCGCTGCGGTCAGCAGGGCAAGGGCCAGCAGCAGCGCGACGACGCCCTGTCCGATCATGCGGTTGGCGATGCTCCCCGCGACCGCGGCGATCAGCGCGTTGGCGCCGAAGGCTCCGAAAGCGATGGCGACGGTGCGGCGCCGGTCGGCGCGCAGGGCCAGCAGGTCCGACAGGAAACGCCCCGCGCGCCCGTCGGCATTGGCGAGCGCCACCGCGACGAGGGCGAGCATGATGGCATCCATGACAGGCGATGTGCGGCGTCAGCGGCGCGGCGTCAATGCCCGAGCCGGGTCGCCACCGAGGCGAGCCACGCCTCCTGCGCCGCGGCGGGAAGCGGTCCCGGCGGCGCGCCGGCGGCGTCGCTCATCGCGTCGAGATAGGTGCGGATCGCGGCCTGGAAGCCGCCCGCCGCCACCGCCGATTCGAGCCGGCTCGCCAGCGTTTCGACCATCGCGAAACCATGGTCGCGCGCAAGGCGCCGGATATCGTCGACGCCTTCGACGAACTGCGACAGCGCGCAATGCGGCAGCGCGTCGGCGAGCGCGCCGATCTGGCCGGTGATCCGGCGCTGGATGTGATGAACCGGGTCGCTATGGCCGTGCATGACGCATCCCCTCCCCCTCGGGCGGATCATGCGCGCTTTTGGTTAACAGGTGATTGAGGCGGCAGCCCCGCAAGACGGGTCAGCGGTGTCCCATGGCGCTGCCGAGCGCCAGCTTGCAGCTGTACATGTCGCGGTCGGCGGCGGCCAGTATGTCCGATTCGGTCATCCCGGTCCGCAGCATCGCGACCCCGAAACAGGCCGACAGGGTGATCGCATGCCCATCGTAGACGGCGGGCGTCGCCGCCAGCACATGCTGCAGCCGTTCGACCTGCGCGCGCGCGCCGGCCTCGCTCGACTGGTCGAGGATCAGCCCGAACTCGTCGCCGCCGATCCGCGCCGCGACGTCGGTCGATCGGATCGATTCCTGCATCCGCTTCGCCACCTCGAGCAGCGCGAAATCGCCCGCGGCGTGGCCGAGGCTGTCGTTGATCCGCTTGAGCTGGTTGAGGTCGGCGAAGACGATCGCCGCGCTCTCCGCATGGCGCTCGAAGCGGGCGATGCGCTGGTGGATCGCGGTCAGGAAATAGCGGCGGTTGAACAGCGGGGTCAGCGTGTCGCGTTCCGACACGCGTTCGAGTTCGGCGACGGCGATCTTCAAGATGCGGTTCTCGCGGCGCAGCGCGTCGCGTTCGCGACGCATGTCGCGGAGCTGATCTTCGATGGAGTCGACGGATATGACGCCGGTCCGGTCGACCGCGATCCGTGCCCCCCCCATGCTGTCCATCCATCGTCCCCGAAGCGAACCCCCGCCCCCGGCCGGGTGCCGGCGGGCTGCGTGGAACGACGATAGCCGCCACTTGATACCAATCGGTAAACGGGATCCCAAGCCGGCGTTGCTCCCGCCTTCCCGACCCGCTAGGGGGACCGGACGGCGGTGAATCGCCGCGGCAGGGAGATTGGGGTGATGGGCGAAGCGGCGCCGGACACCGGCATCAGCGTCGGCGTGATCATGGGCAGCCAGTCGGACTGGCCGACCATGGCGCATGCCGTGCAGGTTCTCGATGAACTGGGGATCGCGCACGAGGTGCGGATCGTCTCCGCGCACCGCACCCCCGACCGGCTCGTCGCCTATGCTCGCGAAGCGGCGGACCGCGGGTTGAAGGCAATCATCGCCGGCGCGGGCGGCGCCGCGCACCTGCCCGGCATGATCGCATCGATGACGCGCGTCCCGGTGCTCGGCGTCCCCGTCCAGTCGGCGGCGCTGAACGGCATGGACAGCCTGCTGTCGATCGTCCAGATGCCCGGCGGGGTGCCGGTGGCGACCTTCGCGATCGGCAAGGCGGGCGCGACCAACGCCGGCCTGTTCGCCGCAGCGCTGCTCGCGAACGCCGACGCCGGCCTTGCGCAAAAGCTCGACGCCTGGCGCGCCGCACAGACCGGGGGCGTCGCCCCGGTTCCGGTGCGCGAGGGCTGATCGCGGATGCTGCCGCCCGGATCGACCATCGGCATATTGGGCGGCGGCCAGCTCGGCCGCATGCTCGCCGCCGCCGCCGCCCAGCTCGGCTATCGCACCCATGTCTATGCCCCCGACCGCGAAAGCGTCGCGGCGGAGGTCGCGGCGATGCATACGCGCGCGGCGTGGGACGACGAGCAACGGCTGGCCGCCTTCGCCGCCGCCTGCGACGTCGTGACCTTCGAGTTCGAGAATGTTCCCGTCGACACGGTGCGCTTCCTGTCGGGGCATGTCGCGGTGCGCCCCGGCGCGAAAAGCCTGGAGGTCGCGCAGGACCGGCTCGCCGAAAAGGCGTTCGTCGCCGGTCTCGGCGGCCGCACCGCGCCCTTCGCCGCGGTGCCCGACCGCGCCGCGCTCGACGCCGCGCTCGCGGCGATCGGCACGCCCGCGATCCTCAAGACGGTGCGCATGGGCTATGACGGCAAGGGGCAGGCGCGGATCGCCTCGCCCGACCCGGCCGATGCCGACGCGGCGTGGCAGGCGATCGGCGCGCGCGCCGCGATCCTCGAAGGCTTCGTCGCCTTCGCGCACGAATTCTCGGCGATCCTGGTGCGCGGCCTCGACGGCGAGACGCGCGTCTGGGACAGCCCGCTCAACGTGCACGAAGCCGGCATCCTGCGCGCCTCGACGCTGCCGCCGCCGCCGATCGTCCTCGACCAGCAGGCGGAGGCGCGCGCGTTGCTGGCGCAGGTCGCCGACGCGCTCGATTATGTCGGAGTGCTCGCCGGCGAATTCTTCGCGACCGACGCCGGGCCGCTGTTCAACGAGATGGCGCCGCGCGTCCACAACAGCGGCCACTGGACGATCGAGGGCGCGGTGGCGAGCCAGTTCGAAAATCATGTCCGCGCCGTCGCCGGCCTGCCGCTCGGCAGCACCGCCGTGCCGCGGCTGCCGGTGACGATGCACAACCTGATCGGCGCCGACATCGACCGCGTCCCCGACCTGCTCGCCGACGGCGCCGCACACGTCCACCATTATGGCAAGACCGAGGTGCGTCCGGGGCGCAAGCTCGGCCATGTCACGTGGGTCGGTCCGGGGGTCGGTCCGGAGGCCGTGCCCCGATGAAGCGTCCCGACATCACGCTGATCCTCGCCCGCGCCGCCAACGGCGTCATCGGCGCGGACGGAAAGATGCCGTGGCACCTGCCCGCCGACCTGCGCCGCTTCAAGCAGCTCACCATGGGCCGCCCGATGATCATGGGGCGCAAGACCTTCGACAGCCTGCCCGCGGTGCTCGACGGACGGCGCCACATCGTCCTCACCCGCGATCCCGACTGGCACGAGGAGGGCGCCGAGCCCGCCGGATCGGTCGAAGAGGCGCTGCGCCTCGCCAACGCGCCGCAGGCGATGGTGATCGGCGGCGCCGACATCTATCGCCTGTTCCTGCCGCTCGCGACGCGCATCGAGTTGACCGAGGTGGCGCTCGAACCTGCGGGCGACGCGACCATCGCCTATCCCGACGCCCGCGAATGGCAGGAAATCGCGCGCGAGGATCACCCGGGCGAAGCCGGACGGCCGGCCTACAGCTTCGTCACCTTCACCCGCAGGACCGGATAGGGGAGAAGAAGAATGCGCCGCTGGCTGATCGGACTTCTCGCGCTGCTGCTAGTCGCGGCGGCGGCCTTCTTCCTCTTCGCGCCGGGCATGATCGAGCGCGGCACGAACAAGATCGACGGCAAGCCGCTGCTTCAGGTCGGCGAGCATGCGAAGGCGCTGCACAAGACGCTGACGATCGTCGACCTGCACAGCGACAGCCTGCTGTGGAGCCGCGATTTCCTGAAGCCGGCGGATCGCGGCCACATGGACCTGCCGCGCCTCGCAGAGGGGAATGTCGCGCTCCAGATCCTGTCGAGTACGACCAAGGCGCCCAAGGGGCAGAATTACGACGCCAACGGCGACGACACCGACATCGTCACCAGTCTCGTCATCGCGCAGCTTCAACCGGTGCGGACGTGGAACTCGCTGCTCGAACGCTCGCTGTGGCATGCCGAGAAACTGCACCGTGCCGTCGCCGCGTCGCAGGGCCGGCTGATGGCGGTCGCGACGCAGCCGCAGCTCGACGCGCTGCTCGCGGCGCGGCGCACCAAGGCGCCGCCGCCGGTCGGCGCGATGCTCAGCGTCGAGGGGCTCCACGATCTCGAAGGCGATATCGACAATCTGGACAAGCTCTACACCGCCGGAATCCGCATGGCGGGGATCACCCATTTCTTCGACAATATCTTCGCCGGGTCGATGCACGGCCTGAAAAAGGGCGGGCTGACCCCGCTCGGCCGACAGGTCGTGCAGCGGATGGAAGCGAAGGGGATGATCGTCGACATCGCGCATTGCAGCCACGCCTGCGTCGCCGACATATTGACGATGGCGCGCCGCCCCGTCGTCTCCAGCCACGGCGGGGTGCAGGCGACGTGCGGGGTCAACCGCAACCTTTCCGACGACGAGATTCGCGGGGTCGCCGCGACCGGCGGCGTGATCGGTATCGGCTATTGGGACGCCGCGGTCTGCGACACCTCGCCCACGAGCATCGCGAAGGCGATGAAGCATGTCCGCGACCTCGTCGGCATCGACCATGTCGCGCTCGGCAGCGACTATGACGGCGCGACGACGGTGCGCTTCGACACGTCGAAGCTGGTGCAGGTGACGCAGGCGCTGATCGACGCGGGCTTCACCGACGACGAAATCCGCGCCGCGATGGGCGGCAACGCGATCCGCGTCATCCGCGCGGGGCTCGCGCCGATGGCCGCCGCGAAATGACCCCGCCTTCTCAGTCCATTCGTGCTGAGCTTGTCGAAGCACTGCTCTTTCCTTCACCGTGGCAAGAAAGAGCGGCCCTTCGACACGCTCAGGGCAAACGGAGAGAGGAAAGCGCGTGATCCGCCTCGACGGCCACGACCGCATCGCCGCCGCCCTGCGCGGCGGCGTCATCGCGCTCGGCAATTTCGACGGCTTCCACGCCGGGCACCAGGCGGTGGTCGGCCGCGCCGTCCATCATGCGAAGGACGACGGCCGTCCCGCGATCGTCGCGACCTTCGATCCGCACCCGGTGCGCTTCTTCAAGCCCGACGCGCCGCCCTTCCGCCTGACCACGCTCGACCAGCGGCAGGAGCTGTTCGCCGCCGCGGGTGCCGACGCGATGCTCGTCCTCCCCTTCGACGCCGGGCTGGCGAACACCAGCGCACAGGATTTCATCACCGAACTGCTGCTCGATCGCTACGGCGCCGCCGGGGTGGTGACGGGGGCCGATTTCGTCTTCGGCAAGGGGCGCGGCGGCAATGTCGTGACGCTCGCCGACCACGCCCGCCGCCTCGGCTTCTTCACCGAGATGGTAGCGCCGGTCGACGACGCCGCCGAAGCCGTCTCGTCGAGCCGCATCCGCGATGCGCTGCGCGCCGGCGACTGCGCCACCGCCGCGCGGCTGCTCACCCGCCCCTTCACCGTGCGCGGCATCGTCCAGCACGGCGACAAGAACGGCCGCCTGCTGGGTTTCCCGACCGCGAACATCGACATGGGCAGCTATTTGCGCCCGCGCTACGGCATCTATGCCGTCACCGGCACGCTGTCCGATGGCCGCGTGCTGAAAGGCGCCGCCAACCTCGGCATCCGCCCCAGCTTCGACCCGCCCAGGGAACTGCTCGAACCGCATTTCTTCGATTTCTCGGGCGACCTCTACGGCCAGCCGATCGACGTCGCCTTCCACGCCTTCCTCCGCCCGGAGGCGAAATTCGACACGATGGACGCGTTGATGGCCCAGATCGCGGCGGACTGCGATCAGGCGAAAATCTTGCTGACGGGCGTATAAAAGGATTCGCGCAGAGGCGCAGAGAGCGCAGAGAGAGTTTGGTTCACGCGGAGACGCGGAGGCGCGGAGAGAAAGAGCCCGGCCGACAGGCCCCTCATCTTACCGCTTCCGCATCATGGCGCGGGGGAAGAAGGAGAAAGCCGCTTCGCGGCGATCATGACCTCTCCGCGTCTCCGCGTGAATCTTCTTCCTTCTCTGCGCTCTCTGCGCCTCTGCGCGAATCTTTTCCAAAAGCAGCCGCTCGCCCTTCTTTGCGCGCCCGCAAAACTGCGCTAAGCGCCCGGGCCATGACCGACGCTCCTGACTATCGCGACACCGTCTTCCTGCCCAAGACCGACTTCCCGATGAAGGCCGGCCTGCCACAGAAGGAGCCGGCAATTCTCGCCAAATGGCTCGAAGGCAATCTCGAGGGGCAGATTCGCGAAAGCCGCAAGGGCCGCGACCAGTTCATCCTCCACGACGGCCCGCCCTATGCCAATGGCGACATGCACATCGGTCATGCGCTCAACCATATCCTCAAGGACATGGTCGTCCGCACCCAGACGCTGAAGGGCAAGGATGCGCCCTACGTTCCCGGCTGGGACTGCCACGGCCTGCCGATCGAGTGGAAGGTCGAGGAACAGTATCGCAAGAAGAAGCTCAACAAGGACGAGGTTCCGGTCGAGGAATTCCGCGCCGAATGCCGCGCCTATGCGCAGCATTGGGTCGACACCCAGCGCGAGCAGCTCAAGCGCCTCGGCATCGGCGGCGACTGGGATCACCCCTATCTGACGATGGATTACGAGGCCGAGGCGACCATCGTCCGCGAGCTGCTCAAATTCGCCGCCAACGACATGCTCTATCGCGGTGCGAAGCCGGTGATGTGGTCCCCGGTCGAAAAGACCGCCCTCGCCGAGGCCGAGATCGAATATGAGGATATCGTCTCGACCCAGATCGACGTGGCGTTCGAAGTAACCAAAGGCAATGGGAAGATCTTTCCCGGTCAGAAGCTGCTGATCTGGACGACCACCCCGTGGACGATCCCGGTCAACCAGGCCGTCGCCTACAATCCCGAGCTGCAATATATCCTCATCGATTATGGATGGACCGACGACGCCGGCCATATCCAGCGGGTCGAATATCTCGTGGCGCGCGATCTTGCGGCGTCGGTCATGCAGCGCCTCGGCGATCTTGACGGAACCGGCGGCAAGTGGAACGTCGGCGCGGGCCTCTACAGCGGTGCCGATTTCGAAGGCATCGAGCTGCGCCATCCGATGCACCATCTCGGCGGCTTTTTCGCGCGGCCCCGTCCCCTGCTCACGGGCGATTTCGTCACCGCCGACAGCGGCACCGGCTTCGTTCACATGGCGCCAGACCATGGCGAGGACGATTTCGACCTGTGCAAGGCGAACGGCATCGAACCGCAATTCGCGGTCGAGGGCGACGGCAAGTATCGCGCCGACTGGGCATGGCTCGGCGGCCAGGGCAGCGTCATCAATCCGAAGTTCAACGCCCCCGACGGCCCGATCTGCTCCGACCTGCGCGAGGCGGGCGCGCTGCTCGCCGCGAGCGCCGACTACCGGCACAGCTATCCGCACAGCTGGCGCTCGAAGGCGAAGGTCATCTATCGCTGCACCCCGCAATGGTTCGTGCCGATGGACAAGGTGATGGCCCACATCTCGCCCAAGTCCCCCGGCGAAAAGCGCTGGGAAAATGAGGGCGGCGCGATCAACCCGGCCGAGGAAGGGCGGTGCGCCGCGCCGACGCTGCGGCAGGCGGCGATGCAGGCGATCGAGGATACGCGCTTCGTCCCCGCCAAGGGCCGCAACCGCATCGGCAGCATGGTCGAAACCCGCCCCGACTGGGTGCTGTCGCGCCAGCGCGCATGGGGCGTGCCGATCACGCTGTTCGTCGACCGCAAGACCGGCCAGTATCTGAACGATCCGCTGGTGAACGACCGCATCGTCGCGGCGATCCGCGAATTGGGCGTCGATGCGTGGAGCGATGCGCGCGCGCAGGAGTATCTCGGCCCCGATCGCGATGCCGCCGATTACGAACGCATCACCGATATCCTCGACGTCTGGTTCGATTCGGGATCGACCCACGCCTTCGTGCTCGAAAGCGGCCGCTGGCCCGCGCTCGTCCGCCACGACGGTTCGCCCTTCCCCGCCGACCTCTATCTGGAGGGGTCGGACCAGCATCGCGGCTGGTTCCAGTCGTCGCTGCTCGAAAGCTGCGGCACGCGCGGCCACGCCCCCTATCGTGCGGTGCTGACGCACGGCTTCACCATGGATGCCAAGGGCATGAAGATGTCCAAGTCGCTCGGCAACACGATCAGCCCGATCGACCTGATGCGCGACTATGGCGCCGACATTCTGCGCCTGTGGGCGCTGTCGGTCGATTTCACCGAGGATCACCGCATCGGCAAGGAGATCCTCACCGGGGTCGCCGACCAGTATCGCAAGCTGCGCAATACGTTCCGCTACCTGCTCGGCGCGCTCGACGGGTTCAGCGAGGCGGAGCGCGTCACCGACGTCGCGGCGATGCCCGAGCTCGAACGCTACATGCTGTCGCTGCTCGCCGAACTCGATGCGAAGCTGGCGCAGGCGGTCGATGATTTCGACTTCAACAGCTACACGCGCAGCCTCGCCGATTTCTGCAACGAGGATCTGTCGGCCTTCTATTTCGACATCCGCAAGGACGTCCTCTACTGCGACCTCGGCCCCGCCGCGCCGCTCGGCACCGACACCCGCCGCGCCTATCGCAGCGTGCTCGACACGCTGTTCCACGCGCTCGTCCGCTACGCCGCGCCGGTGCTGGTGTTCACCAGCGAAGAGGTGTGGGGCACGCGCTATCCCGACGCGGGCAGCGTGCATCTGCTCGAATGGCCCGCGCTTCCCGTCCTGCCGCAGAGCGACGCGATGCGCGCGAAATGGGCGGCGATCCGCGAGACCCGGGCGCTCGTCACCGAACGGATCGAGCCGCTACGCCGCGACAAGGTCGTCCGGTCCAGCCTCGAAGCCGAGCTGTGGCTGCCCGACGATCCGGGCGACGTCGATTATGAGGAAATCTTCATCACCTCGACCGTCCACCGGGGCGAATGGGATGTGAAGCGCACCGAAAACCACAAATGCGGCCGCTGCTGGCGCCACCTGCCGGAGGTCGCACAGGACGGCGGCTTGTGCAATCGCTGCGAGACGGTATTGGACGGGGGATGACCGGCAAACGCTCCCCCTATCTGCGCTTCGGCCTGCTCGTCGCCGCGACGGCCTTTCTGCTCGACCAGGTCAGCAAGTGGGTCGTCATCGGCCCGCTGTCGCTCGAGGCGAAGCGCGTCATCGGCGTGCTGCCGATCTTCAACCTGACCTGGGCGGAGAATTGCGGCATCTCGCTGTCGATGTTCTCCGACTGCAACGACACGACGCGCTGGACATTGGTCGCCGTCACCGCGTTCGTCGCCGCCGCGGTCGCCTTCTGGATGACGCGCGAGCAGGCGAAGGGCGACGTCGTCGCGCTCGCGCTGATCCTCGGCGGCGCGCTCGGCAACATCGTCGACCGGGTCCGCCACGGCTTCGTCGTCGATTTCGCCGACCTGCATTTCGGGGATTTCCGGCCGTTCCTGATCTTCAACGTCGCCGATGCCTGCATCACCATCGGCGTGCTTTTGCTGGTTGCGCGCGCGCTGCTCTTGCGCGAAAAGGCGCCTTCGGCCGCCGACCGTTCGGCGAACGGCACGGCCGCGGATTAAACGGGGCGCATCAGGAGAGTTTTTTACGTGAACCGGACCACCGTCATCCTCGCCGCCTCGCTTCTCGCGACGACGCTTTCGGCCTGCGGGTCGAACAGCCTGTTCAGCCGCGACCGGCCCGACGAATTCGCGGTGTCGCGCCAGGCGCCGCTCGTCGTGCCGCCCGATTTCGCGCTGACTCCGCCCGCGCCCGGCGCCGCGCGTCCCGGCAACGAAACCACCGCGGAACAGACGCTGCGTGCGCTGTTCGGCGGCGATTCGCCGCGCAGCGCGACCGAATCGGCGATCATCGGCAGCGCCGACGGCCCGCGCGCCGACGCCGGCATCCGCAGCCAGATCGGCAGCCCCGATACGCAGGTGGTCGACAAGGGCCTCGTCACCCGCGACATCATCGCCGCCCCCGAAGGCGACGGCCGCGACGCCAGCGCCGCCATTCCTGGGGCGTAGCCGCAGTCTTCACACCGTTGGATTGCAGAATTGGCAACTTTGCTATACATGTATAGCAAAGGAGCTTCGCCATGCTGGCCATCCGCCTCGACAAGGAATTGGAAGAACGGCTCGCCGCCGCCGCCAGGCGGTCGGGCCGGACCAAAACCGCCCTCGCGCGCAAGGCGATCGAGGAATATATCGAGGACCTCGAAGATATCGCGCTTCTCGAAGAAGCGTTGAATCAGCCCGACGCAGGCAAGACCGTTTCGATCGAACAGATGCGACGCGAGCTTGGCCTGGACGCTTGAGTTCGACGCGGCGGCTCGGCGGCAACTCCGCAAGCTGCCGCGCAGCGCCGGCGAGCGCATCCTTGTCGGGCTGGAGCAGGTCGCCGCACTCGAAAACCCGCGCCAGCGCGGCAAGGCGCTGGTCGGCGAACGCACCGGCTATTGGCGCTATCGCATCGGCGATTATCGCGTGATCGCAAAGATAGAGGACGGCCGAATGGTGATCCTCGTCGTGGCGATCGGCCATCGGCGCGAGATTTATCGACGCGCTTGAGATGGAAAGCGGGCCGGACTAAGCCCGCGCGCCCGCTTCCTCCACGCCCGCGCTGTTGTGGCGCAGCGCCTTCAGCACCGTATCGACGATCTGCGGCGCGTTGAGTCCCGCCGCGTCATATTGCGCGTGCGGCGCGTCCTGGTCCTGAAAGCTGTCGGGCAGCCGCATCGTGCGCAGCTTCAGGCCCGCGTCGATCAGCCCGGCGTCGCTCGCCAGCGTCAGCACATGCGCGCCCAGCCCGCCGATGCTGCCTTCCTCGATCGTCACGCAGACCTCGTGATTCGCCAGCGTGCGGCGGATCAACTCCTCGTCGAGCGGCTTGGCGAAGCGCAGGTCGATCACGCTGGTCGACAGCCCGCGCGCCTCCAGCGTGTCGGCGGCCTTCAGCGCCTCGGCGAGCCGGGTGCCGAGCGACAGGATCGCAACCGTCTTGCCGCTGCGCACGACGCGCCCCTTGCCGATCGCCAGCTTCTCCGGCACCGCGGGCAGCGGCACCCCGATGCCGTTGCCGCGCGGATAGCGGAAAGCGATCGGGCCGTCGTCATATTCGGCCGCCGTATAGGTCATGTGGACAAGTTCGGCCTCGTCGGCCGCCGCCATCACCACCATGTTGGGCAGCGTCGCCAGATAGGTGACGTCGAAGCTGCCCGCGTGCGTCGACCCGTCGGCGCCGACCAGACCGGCGCGGTCGATCGCGAAGCGCACCGGCAGGTTCTGGATCGCGACGTCGTGCACGACCTGGTCATAGGCGCGCTGGAGGAAGGTCGAATAGATCGCCGCGAACGGCCGCATCCCCTGCGCCGCCAGACCCGCCGCAAAGGTCACCGCATGCTGTTCGGCGATGCCGACGTCGAAGGCGCGGTCCGGGTGCGCGCGCGCGAATTTGTCGACCCCGGTGCCCGACGGCATCGCGGCGGTGATCGCGACGATGCGCGGATCGCTGTCGGCCAGCTTCGCCAGCGTCTCGCCGAACACATTCTGATAGGCGGGAGGCCCCGGCGGCGCCTTCGCCTGCTCGCCGGTGATGACGTCGAATTTCTGCACGCCGTGATATTTGTCGGCCGCCGCCTCGGCGGGGGCATAGCCCTTGCCCTTCTGCGTCACCGCGTGGATCAGCACCGGGCCATGGTCGCTGTCGCGGACATTCTCCAGCACCGGGATCAGATGCTCCAGATTATGCCCGTCGATCGGCCCGACATAGTAGAAGCCCAGTTCCTCGAACAGCGTCCCGCCCATCGCCAGCCCGCGCGCGAACTCGTCGGTCTTGCGCGCCGCCTTGTGCAGCGGCTGCGGCAGCCGGCGCGCGAAGCGCCGCGCGACCTCGCGCAGTTCCAGGAACGGCCGCGACGACACCAGCCGCGCCAGATAGGCCGACAGCCCGCCGACCGGCGGCGCGATCGACATGTCGTTGTCGTTGAGGATGACGATCAGCCGGTTGCCCGCCTGCTTGGCATTGTTCATCGCCTCATAGGCCATGCCCGCCGACATCGACCCGTCGCCGATCACCGCGATCGCGCGGCCGGG
>NZ_MEFH01000094.1:0-19779 GCF_001725095.1 Sphingopyxis sp. SCN 67-31
TCCTTTATCGTGTGTCCCCGCGAAGGCGGGGACCCATCTGCGGTGGTTTCGAGATGGAACCGGCCGAAGATGGACCCCCGCCTTCCGCCTATGGCGGAAATTTATCCTGAGCGCCCGCCCTGCGGGCAGTCGAAGGGCGGGGGAACACGGCTTTATACAATATCGCGGCGATAGACTCTGAATCCCCACACGCCTTAATCGGTCCGTGCAAGGTCGATAGCCGGCGATGGCTTCGCCGCCACGTTCCTCGCAATGCCGAGGAGCGCGCCGGGGCTTCCCGATGTCCTACTTGATCTTGTCGCGATTGGCGTAGAGCAAAGCCGCGAGCACCGCGGCCGAGCCGATGCCGAGGCCCGCCGCGGCTTTCCACGCGATGCCCTTGCGCTCGCTGCGGACGGTGGCGTCCCTCGCGGCGGCTTCGGCCGCTTCCGCGGCTTCCTTCTGCTGCTGGAGTTCGCGCGTCGCGCGCAGCACTTCGTTTTCCTCGTCTTCGGCCGGGGGAGGAGTGGGCTGGCCTTGGTTCGTCATCTCAACTTTCCTGATTAACTTAGCGCCTGTTCGACAGGCACATAGTCGGTTCCGGTCGCTTCCGCTACGGCTTCGAACGTCACCTTGCCATTCCAGACGTTCAGGCCCTGCGCAAGATGCGCATCGCGCCGCAACGCCTCCTTCCAGCCGAGCCCGGCGATGTGCAGCGCGTGCGGCAGGGTGACGTTGTTGAGCGCATAGGTGCTGGTGCGCGCGACCGCGCCGGGCATGTTGGCGACCGCATAATGGACGATGCCGTCGACGACATAGGTGGGGTCGGCGTGCGTCGTCGCACGACTGGTCTCGAAACAGCCGCCCTGATCGATCGCGACGTCGACGAGCACCGAACCGGGGCGCATCGTCCCCAGCATTGCGCGCGTCACCAGCTTCGGCGCCTCGGCACCGGGGATCAGCACCGCGCCGATGACGAGGTCGGCCTCCGCGACGCATTCGGCGAGGTTGGCGCGGTTCGAGAAGCGCGTCTTCGCCCGCGCCTCGAAGAAGGTGCCGACGCGTTCGAGCACCTCGGGATCGCGGTCGAGGATGGTCACGTCGGCGCCGAGCCCCGCCGCCATCTGGGCCGCGTTGAAGCCGACGACGCCGCCGCCGATGATGCAGACCTTGCCGGGCGCGACGCCGGGCACGCCGCCCAGCAGCACGCCGCGCCCGCCGTGCGCCTTTTCGAGCGCGGTGGCGCCGGCCTGGATCGCCATGCGCCCCGCGACCTGGCTCATCGGCTTGAGCAGCGGCAGGCCGCCGTGCGGGCTCGTCACCGTCTCATAGGCGATGCACACCGCGCCCGACGCCATCAGGTCGCGCGTCAGGTCGGGATCGGGGGCGAGGTGAAGATAGGTATAGAGGATCTGCCCGGGGCGCAGCATCGCGCGCTCGGCCGGCTGCGGCTCCTTCACCTTCACGACCATGTCGGCGGCCACGAAGATGTCGGCGGGGGTCGCGACGATCTCCGCCCCTGCTTCCTCATAGAAGCGGTCGTGCGCGCCGATCCCCTCGCCTGCCGCGGTCTCGACCAGCACGCGGTGGCCGTGCGCGACCAGTTCGCGCGCGCTCTCGGGCGTCAGGCCGACGCGATATTCGTGATTCTTGATTTCCCGCGGGGTGCCGATAATCATGGTCGTTCTCCGTCTGCGTCCGGGCCGGCGCGCGCCTCTTCGCCATCCGGTCTTCGCCACCGCCTATACAGCAAACGCGCGGCGCGCGACGAGGGATGACGCATGCATGTGCGCGGCTGGTTAACGGCGAATTTACCACTTTCCCCGCATATCCCTCAGCCATGTATCGCGGGGCGCGCGCGAACGGCGAATCCGCGCGCGCGAAGATCGTTCGAGGGAACAGGATCATGGTGAAGGAAAATCCGATTCATAAGCAGCAGATCGACCCCGTGGCGATGGCCGAGCGCTTTCCCTTCTACGATCTCGACGGCCGGCTCGCCGCCGACGCCGCCGAAGTCCACGCGATCGTCGCGGGGCACGAGGAGGCGATGGGGCGCGCCTATTGGGAGGCGTTCAACGCGCTGCCGTCGATCGACCGCCCGATCGAGGGCGAGTTGCTCGACGCCTATGTGCGGGGCAGCGCCAGGCATATGCGGGTCAAATATACCGACGCCGCCGGCCAGGAGTCGGCGACGATCGCCTGCCAGAACACGCATATGGCGCTGCGCGTCGGGGTTCCCCTCGCTTCGGTCCTGTCGTGCATCGCCGAAAGCCAGCGCGCGGCGATCGCGCATGTCGTCGCGGCCTGCGCCGACGATGCCGCGCGCACGGTGCGGCTGACGAGCGCTATCAACCGGCTCGCCATCCTCGAATTCGACATCATGCACGCCTATGCCGAAAAGCTGGATCACGCCGCGCGGTCGAGCGAGCGGCACGCGCTGGCGGGCGACTTCGACCGATCGATCGCATCGCTGGTGCAGGACACCGACGGCGTCCGCCGCGAACTGGCCAAGCAGGCCGCGTCCGCCGACCAGGCCGCGAAGGGCATGATCGCCAAGACCAGCGAGGTCGCCGCCGCGTCCGAGCAGTCGGCGATCGCGATGCGCGAGGCCGCGTCGACCGCCGCCGGGCTGATCCGCGCGATCGAGGATGCGCGCAGCGAGGTCGAGGCCTCCGCCGACGTCGCCGTCCGCGCCTCCGAACAGGCGGGCGAGGCCGTCGCCATGTCCGAAGCGCTGTCGCATCACGCCGAATCGATCGAATCGATCCTGGGCCTGATCCGCGAGATCGCCGGCCAGACCAACCTTCTCGCGCTCAACGCGACGATCGAGGCGGCACGCGCCGGCGAATCGGGTCGCGGCTTCGCGGTCGTGGCGCAGGAGGTGAAGAGCCTCGCCAACGAAACCGCGCGCGCGACCGACGACATCGCGGGCAAGATCACCGCGATCCAGCAGGCGACGCGCGGCGCCGTCGCCGCCAACCAGTCGATCCAGCAGACGATCATCGAGGTGCAACAATCGGCGCAAAACATCCGCAACGCAATGGACGCCCAAGCACAAACGGTCACCTCGATCACCGCGGCGGTCGACGAGACCGCGCTCGCCGCCGATTCGATGTCGTCGACCATCGCCAGCATCCGCAACGATTCGGGTATGGTCGCGGGCGAGATCAGCACGCTGAGCGAGGAATTCTCGAAGATGGGCGAGCGGCTCCAGTCACTCGAGCAGGCCGCGACCGAGTTCAGCCGCCGGGTCGCCTGATCCCGGTCCGGCGCTTGGCAAGCCCCACCGCCCTCCCCTAAAGGAGGGCGATGACGACGCATATCCTGATCACCGGCGCGAGCCGCGGCATCGGCGCCGCGATCGCTGGCGCGCTGACCGGCGACGCGACGCGGATCGCCGCGCTGTCGAGCGCCGACGGCGACCTGTCCGACCCCGCGGTCCCCGAACGCCTGTGGGCCGAAAACCTCGACCGGATGGGCGGCCGCATCGACGTGCTCGTCAACAATGCCGGCATGTTCGCGACCAACCCGATCGACGCGGCGGACGACGCCTGGATCGCGGGCTGGAACCGCACCCTGCAGATCAACCTGACCGCCGCCGCGGCGCTCTGCCGCCTCGCGGTGCTCCACTGGCAGGTCGGCGGGCGCAGCGGCCGGATCGTCAACATCGCGAGCCGCGCCGCGCACCGCGGCGACAGTCCCGACCATTGGGATTATGCGGCGTCGAAGGCGGGGATGGTCGCGCTGACCAAGACGATCGCCCGCGGCTACGCGGCGCAAGGCATCCTCGCCTTCGCCATCTGCCCCGGCTTCACCCGCACCGGCATGGCGGATGCCTGGCTGTCCGGCCGCAACGCGGCGGCGCTGCGCGCCGAAATCCCGCTCAGCCGCATCGCCGAGCCCGAGGAAATCGCCGAAATGGCGCGCTGGTGCGCGCTCGACGCGCCGCCGTCGATGACCGGCGCGGTGCTCGACGCCAATGGAGCAAGCCATGTTCGGTAGCCGCCGCATCGCGCGCCGCACGCGGCGAGACGTCGGGACGCCGGCTCCGCGGGGCCATGGCCGGCTTTCCATGGCGGCACTACTGCTGGCAGGCTGCACACCCCAGACCGGGACGCCGCCACCGACCCCGGCCGCACCCACCGGCGAGACGCTCGCCGCCGCATGCCAAGGTCGTGACGGCTGGAGCGACCCTGCGCCGCCCGCGAAAATCTTCGGCAACAGCTATTATGTCGGCACCTGCGGCATTTCGGCGGTGCTGATCGAGGCGCCCGACGGTCTCGTGCTGATCGACGCAGCGACCGAGGAGGCCGCGCCCGCGATTCTCGCCAATATCCGCGCGCTGGGATTCGACCCGAAGCAAATCCATACGCTGCTCGCCAGCCACGAGCATCTCGACCATGTCGGCGGGCTCAAGGCCTTGCAGGATGCGACCGGCGCAACGGTTCATGCGCGCCCCGAAGCGGTCGCCACGCTGACCAGCGGTGAGCCCGAGGCGCGCGATCCGCAGCACGGAGCGATCCCGCCGTTTCGCGGCGTGACGGTGACGGGCGACCTGCGCGACGGAGAGGCATTGCCGATCGCGGACCTGCACCTGACGCCGCACGCGACCCCGGGGCACACGCCGGGAAGCACGAGTTGGACATGGCGATCGTGCGAGGGCAGCGACTGCCGCATCATCGCCTATATCGACAGCCTCAGCGCGGTGTCGGCGGACGCCTACCGTTTCGCCGACCATCCCGATTATGTCGCGATGCAGCGTGCGACCTTCGCCAAAGTGCCGACATTGCCGTGCGACATATTGATCACCCCGCATCCGGGCGCGAGCGGCCTGTTCGCGCGTTTCGCGGGCGACGCGCCGCTCACCGACCCGGAAGGCTGCCGCCGCTATGCCAAGGATGCCGCGAAACGGCTCGACGCGCGGCTTGCGAAGGAAGCGGCCGCGAAATGAGCTGGCTCGTCTCCCTGCCCTGCACGCGTGCCGAGGCCGAGGCGCTGTCGGCCGAGCAACCCGAACTGGAGGCGCTGGCCGATGCCCCGGTGGTGGTGACGCGCGAGATCGACGAAGCGAGCGGCCGATGGCAGCTCGACGCCTATCTCGACGACAGGCCCGGCCCCGCGCTGCTGGCGCTGATACGCGCGCTCGCGCCGAGCGCGAAGGGGGTCGAACCGTCGATCGAGGAACTGCCCGAGGCGGACTGGGTTACGCTGTCGCAGCAGGGGCTGGAGCCGGTGCAGGCGGGCCGCTTCTTCGTCCATACCAGCAGCTATGCCGACCGGACGCCGGTGGGGAGCGTGCCCTTCCTGATCGACGCGGGCCAGGCATTCGGCACCGGTGGGCACGACACGACGGCGGGCTGCCTCGCGATGCTCGACCGCCTAGCGCGCCGGGGCGTCCGTCCGCGCGCCATCGCCGACATCGGCACCGGCACCGGGCTACTGGCCTTCGCCGCGCTGGCGCTGTGGCCGCGCGCCCGCGCGATCGCGTCGGACATCGACCCCGCGAGCATCGCGGTGACGCGCGAGAATGCCGCGATCAACCATGTGCCGCTGGGATGCGGCGCGCGCCGCCTCGCGCTCGCGGTCGCGCCGGGGACCGACCATCCGGCGATCCGCCGCCGCGTACCCTATGATCTGGTCGTCGCCAATATCCTCGCCGGTCCGCTGATCACGCTAGCCCCCGACATCGCCAGCGTTACCGCGCCGGGCGGCCACGCGATCCTGGCCGGGCTGATCGCGCGCCAGATGGAGCCGGTGCTCGCCGCCTATCGCGCGCACGGCTTCCGCCTCGCCGCGCGCGGCGGCAGCGCCGAATGGCCGTGCCTGCTGCTGATCAAACGCCAACGCCACGGCTGGCGGCGCAAACAACGCGCGCTGCACCGCGCCAGCCCGTCGGACGCGACGTTCGGGAGCTGGTGAATTTCTACCCGCTCCCTTTTAGGAGAGGGGATATTGCTCAGCCGCTTTTCGCCAGCGCATATTCCTGTGTGCCGCGCGTGATGACCGTATCGCCGGGCAGGATGTCGGCGATCGGGATCGGCGGCAGCGCGGCGTTGGCGGCATAGAGCGGCGCGAAATCGGTGTTCACCGTGACGTCGAGCAACTGGTCCAGACTGTCGACGACGAAATAATTCTGCTGGAAATCGTCGATCCGGTAATCGGTGCGCATCACCCGCGACAGGTCGAAGCCGATGCGGTTCGGGCTCTCCGAATCGAGCGCGAACAGGCTTTCGGCGTAGGAGGAGACGATGCCCGCGCCATAGATGCGCAGCGTGCCGCCCTCGCGGATCAGCCCGAACTCGACAGTGTACCAATAAAGGCGCGCAAGCTGCTTCAACGCATCATATTTCAGGCTGCGCAACCCGCCCCGGCCATAGGCGGCCATATAGTCGGCGAACACCGGATCGGCGAGCATCGGGACGTGACCGAAAACGTCGTGGAAGACGTCGGGCTCCTGCAGATAGTCGAGCTGCCGCGGGGTGCGGATAAAATTGCCCGCCGGAAAACGGCGATTGGCGAGATGGTCGAAGAAGACATCGTCGGGCACCAGCCCCGGCACCGCGACGACGCGCCACCCGGTCGCCTCCGTCAGTCGCGCGTTGAGGTCGCGATAGTCGGGAATGCCCGGCTTTTCGAGCCGAAGCACGTCGATGCCGCGCAGAAAAGCGTCGGACGCGCGGCCGGGCAGCATCGCCGACTGGCGCGCGAAGAGGCAGTCCCACATTGCATGCTCGTCGGCGGTGAAGGCGTCCCAGTCCTGCGGACACGTCCAGTCGGGCGCGGCGCCCGGCGGCGGGGTGGCGTGGACGTGGCTGGGCGGGTTTTCCATACCGGCGTTTCTAGCATGATCTGGTTTCATATGAAACTGTTCAGGCAGACTCTCGATCGAAAAGCGAGCGCTCCCGCGAAGGCGGGAGCCCAGAGCGGATAAAGCCAAGGCTGCTTTTCTGCCGCTCTGAGTCTCCGCCTGCGCGGGGACACGGCGATGTCGCAAAACGCCGGGTCAACCGTTCAGTGTCACCACTTCGGTCGCCAGTCGGTCGACCTCGGCGCGGTCATGGCTGACGTAGAGGATCGGCAGCCGCAGCTCGTCGCGAATGCGCTCGATCACCGCCATGATGTCGCCGCGCCGCGCCGCGTCGAGCGACGACAGCGGTTCATCCATCAGCAGTATCTCCGGTCCCGCCAGCAGCGCGCGGCCGATCGCGACGCGCTGCGCCTCACCGCCCGACAGGCTCTGCGGCCAGCGGCCGAGCAGGGGTTCGATGCCGAGGAAGGCCACCGCCTCGTCGAACCCCATCCAGCGCCGCGCCGGATCGGCGAGATGGTAGCCGTAGAGCAGGTTCGCCTTCACCCGCCGGTGCGGGAACAGCCGCCCGTCCTGAAAGACATAGCCGATACGCCGCGCTTCGGGCGGCAGGTCGACGTCCGCGCCGAACAGCGTCCGCCCGCCGACGCGGATATGACCGCGGTCGGGACGCAGCAGCCCGGCGACCATGTTCAATATGCTGGTCTTGCCCGCCCCCGACGGCCCGAACAGCGCGGTCAGCCCCGATTCGGCCGTGAAGCACGCCGCGATCGTGCGGGTCCCGAAACGCTTTTCGACGTCGATCTCAATCGCCACGGCGCAGCCTTTCGGCCGGGGTACGCCGAACCAGCCATTCGGAAACGAGCAGCGCGCCGAGCGACAGCGCAACAGACAGCAGCGCCAGCCGCGTCACCATCGCCTCTCCCCCCGGCACCTGCAGCGCCGAATAGATGGCGAGCGGCAGCGTCCGCGTCTCGCCCGGAATGTTCGATACGAAGGTGATCGTCGCGCCGAATTCACCGATCGAGCGCGCGAAGCCGAGCACCAGCGCCGCAAGCACGCCGGGCAGCGCGAGCGGCAGGCTGATCGTCCAGAAGGCATGCCAGCGCCCCGCGCCGAGCGTGCGCGCCGCCCCCTCGAGCCGCCGGTCGACCCCCTCGATCGACAACCGCATCGCGCGCACCATCAGCGGCAGCGCCATGATCGCCGCCGCGAGCGCCGCGCCGGTCCAGCGGAACATCAGCGTCGTGCCGAACCAGTCGTTCAGCCAGCGGCCGACCGGTCCCAGCGGACCGAAGGCGAGCAGCAGCAGCCAGCCGGTGACGACCGGTGGCAGAACGAGCGGCAAGTGGACGAGCGCATCGAGCAACAGCCGCCCCGGAAAGCGATGGCGCGCCAGCAGCCACGCGAGCGCGAAGGCGAGCGGCAGGCAGGCGAGCACCGCGACCCCGCCGACCTTGAGCGACAGGGCGACGATGCCCCATTCCTCCGGCGACAGCATCAGGGCGCCGAAAAGCCGTAGCGGGCGAAGATCGCGCGGCCCTCCCGCGACGCCAGGAAGTTCCGGAATCCCATCGCATCGGGATGACGCGACGCCTTGAGCAGCGCGACCGGATAGCGGATCGGCGGATGGCTCGACGCCGGAAAGACGCCGACGACGCGCACCCGCTTCGACGCGCGCGCGTCGGTCGCATAGACGATGCCTAGCGGCGCCGCGCCATGTTCGACGAGCGCCATCGCGGCGCGGACATTCTCCGCCGGCGCCAACCGGCCCGCGACGCCGCGCCAGACGCCGAGCGCGGTCAGCGCCGCCTTCGCATATTTGCCCGCCGGTACCGCGTCGGGATCGGCGAGCGCGAGCCGCCCGCCGCCCAGAGCGCGCGCGAGCGGAAAGCCCGGCGCGGGCGTCAGGCGCAGCCGCCCGCTCGCGGGGCCGACCAGCACCAGCCGGTTGCCGAGCAGCGTCGTGCGCGTGCCCGGTCGCAGCAGCCCCGCCTTCGCCACCGCGTCCATCCACGGCTCGTCGGCTGACAGGAAGAGGTCGGCGGGCGCGCCGGCGATGATCTGCCGCGCCAGCGCCGACGACCCCGCGAAGGACAGCAGCGGCCGCGCATGCCCCTTTGCCGCCCAGGCGTCGGCGGCGGCGGTCAGCGCCTCCTGAAGGCTGGCCGCGGCCATCACGACGGGGCCGCGCTCGGCCGCGGTGGCAGCGGGCGCCAGTCCGAGCAGCAGCAGGAAGAGGAGCAGGCGGCGCAGCAGGATCATCGCCCGCCTATAGCCCCCTCATCCGGCGGGCGGAAGCGGTGTCGCGATGCGCAGCCAGCCATAGCCGCGCTCGATCTGCCCGCGCGCCGTCAGATCGCGCAGCGCGGCGCCCAGCGTCACGCGCGACACGCCCAGCAGGTCGGCGAGCTGCTGCTGCGTCGCGCGCACCGTGCGGCCGTCGTCGGCGTCGGCCGCCATCGCCGCCAGCAGCCGTGCGAGCCGCTCCGCCGCGGGCAACCGCCGTTCGGCGTCGATGATGTCGAGCGACACGGCGAGCTGGCGGCCGAGGCTGCGCAGCAGCAACTCGGCCCAGCCGATATCGGCGCTCATCAGCGAGCGGAGCAGCGGTCGGTCAATCGCGATCAGCCGTGCCGGCCCGCTCGCGATCGCATCGGCCTGGCGCGGGATGCCGGTGAAGAAGGCAAGCTCGCCGAACATGTCGCCGGGGCCAAGCACGGCAAAGGCGGTGAAGCCGCCGTCCTCGGCATAGCGGCCGACGAGCACATGCCCCTCGACCACCACCCAGAAGGCGTCGCCGGGGTCGCCCTGATGCTGGACGAACTGTCCGTCGGCGAAGCGGCGCGCCGGTGCCGTCGCGAGCAGTCGCTCGCGCCCCAGGGCCGGCAGCCGGGTCCGCTCGGCGAAGGTCAATTGATAACTTCTTTGCATTCCCGGTGCTGCTTCTGCGGCGCTGCGCCCGGAAAGGCAAGCGGCGCGGCGGCGCGCCGATCACTCGGCGGGCGTCTCCGCCTTCCCCTTGCGGGTCCAGGGATAGAGGAACTGGCCGGCGTAGCTGCGCGGCACGTCCTCCGGTATGCCGTAACTCTCGGGCCAGCGGTCCTTCGGCAGGTGGAAGGTGCCGAACAATTTGTCGAGCCATGGGAAATGAATCGCGAAATTGACGTCGAATGCCTCGCGCTCCAGCCCGTGGTGCCAGTGATGGAAGCGCGGCGTCGCGATCCAGTGGCCGATCCGGTTGAAGCTGCCCCCGACATTTGCATGGAGCAGCGACGACCAGACATAGACGAAGCCGATATAGGCCTGCATCACCGACGGGCTGAACCCCAGCGTGAACAGCGGCAGCGAGGTGACCGAGCGCAGCAGGATTATCTCGACGAAATGCATCCGCGACCCCGCGAGCCAGTCCATCGATTTCGCGCTGTGGTGGATCGCGTGAAAACCCCACAGGAACGGGACCTTGTGAAACAGTCGGTGATACCAATATTGCGCGAGGTCCGACGCGACGAGGACGATCGCGAACTGCACGAGCCACGGCAAGGACGCGGCCCCGGCGCGGAAAGCATCCCAGCCGGTCGTGTGCGCGTTGACGAATTGCTGCGGCGCGAGCGCGAGGAAGCTGAGCACCTGCACGAACATCGTGCTGACCAGATAATAGAAGAGATCCTCGCGCCATTCGGTGCGGAACAGGCGCTGCGCCCGGCGATGCGGAAAGGCGCGTTCGAGCGGTGCGAACATGAAGCCGGTGACCAACAGGTTGACGATGAAGAAGTCGAGCCCGAAGAATATGCCCCAGTCGCGCGTCTCGGCGGGCTGGACGTTGGCGCCGCCGAGCAGCACCGCGGCAAGCCCGATCATCAGCGCGGTCAACCCGAGCACCTTGCGCGGACGCAGCAACAGACTGAGCAGCGCGAGCGCATAGCTGGCGAGCAGGGTCAGATGGACGAAACCGCGAAAACCGGTCCAGTCCTTGACCACCGCCAGTTCGGGGGTGGCGAACCAGTCCGGGAAACGCAGCGCGACCACCATGAACAGCCCGCTAATCGCGAACAGCAGGCCGAAGAAGCCCGACAGCCAGCCGCTGCCGAACCGCCGCACCTCGGTATGCGATTCAAGGTCGCACATCAGATTTTGCAGGTAATCACGCTTTGCCATGCCCGCCGCTCTCCACTCTCGTCACTCCGGACTCGATCCGGCATTCATTGCCGGTCCGGCTTCGTGGACCCCGGACCGAGTCCGGGATGACGAAGAAAAATTGCCGGCTCGCTAACCTGCCGCCTCGACGATCTGCGCCCATTCGACCTCGTCGATCACGCGGATGCCGAGCGCGGCCGCCTGCTTGAGCTTCGACCCGGCGCCCGGGCCGGCGACGACGAGATCGGTCTTGGCGCTCACGCTGCCCGCGGCCTTGGCGCCCAGCCTTTCGGCCTGTGCCTTCGCCTCGTCGCGGCTCATCGTCTCAAGCTTGCCGGTGAAGACGACGGTCTTGCCCGACACCTCGCTCTCGCGCATCTCGACGACATAGGGCGGCGGCGCGACTTCGGAGAAAAGATCGTCCCACAAGGCGCGATTGTGCGGTTCGTGGAAGAAATCGCCGAGTGCCTCCCCCACCGCGACGCCGATGCCGTCGGCGCGCACCTCGAGGATCGTCTTGATCGCCTCGACCTTGCGCGCGAGATATTTGCCGTCGGATTCGCCCTCGGCCTGCGGGTTGGCATCGAGATAGGCGTGGATTTCGGCGGCTTTGCCGGGCAGGCGCGCAAGGTCGCCCAGCCCCTTCATCAGGTCACGCGCCGTCACTGCGCCGACGTGGCGGATACCGAGCCCGAACAGCAGCCGCGCCGCATCGGGCGACCGCTTCGCCTCGATCGCGGCGAACAGATTGTCGACCGACTTGTCCTTCCACCCTTCGCGACCAAGCAACTCGTCGCGATGACCCTTCAGCCGGAAGATGTCGGCAGGGCCCTTGTCGAGCCAGCCAAGTTCGAGAAACTCGGCGATGCTCTTCTCGCCCAGCCCCTCGATATCGAGCGCGCCGCGGCTGACGAAATGTCGTAGCCGTTCGAATTTCTGGGCGTTGCAGATCAGGCCGCCGGTGCAGCGCACGTCGACCTCACCTTCCTCGGCGACCGCTTCGCTGCCGCACACTGGGCAATGGTCGGGGAAGATATAGGGATCGCGCGGTTCGGCGCGGGTCAGATTCTCGACCACCTGCGGGATTACGTCGCCCGCGCGCTGGATGACGACGCGATCACCGGGGCGCACGCCGAGCCGGCCGATCTCGTCACGGTTGTGGAGGGTCACGTTCGACACCACGACCCCGCCGACGGTGACGGGGGTGAGGCGCCCGACCGGGGTCAGCTTGCCGGTGCGGCCGACCTGGATATCGATCGATTCGAGCGTCGTCTGCGCGCGTTCGGCGGGGAATTTGTGCGCGATCGCCCAGCGCGGCGCCTTGGCGACAAAGCCCAGCCGCTCCTGCCAGTCGAGCCGGTCGACCTTGTAGACGACGCCGTCGATGTCATAGGGCATGTCGGCGCGCTCGGCCTCGATCGTGCGGTAATGGTCGAGCACCGCCTCGACGCTCTCGAAGCGCCCGAGCAGCGGCGAGACGGGCACGCCCCAGCTTTCGATGCGCTTCATCATCGCGAACTGCGTCGCCTCGGGCAGGCCGCTGACCTCTCCCCAGCCGTGGGCGAGGAAGCGTAGCGGGCGCGATGCGGTGATGCTCGCATCCTTCTGCCGCAGCGAGCCCGCCGCGGCGTTGCGCGGATTGGCGAACTGGCGCGCCTTCTCGAGGTCGTTGGCCTCGGCGAGCAACCGTTCGTTGAGCGCGGCGAAGTCGGCCTTCGCCATATAGACCTCGCCGCGAATCTCGAAGACGTCGGGAATATCCGTCGCCCCGGCTTTCGCTGGGGCGACGAGTGTCTGGGGAATATCGGCGATACAGCGCACGTTCGGGGTGACATCCTCACCCACCGTGCCGTCGCCGCGCGTCGCGGCCTGCACCAGCACGCCCTTTTCGTAGCGCAGCGAGCAGGAGAGGCCGTCGATCTTGTCCTCGGCGGTCAGCGCAAGCACCTCATCCTCGTCGAGCCGCAGGAAACGCCGCACGCGCCGCGCGAACTCCTCGACATCCTCGGCCGCGAAGGCGTTGTCGAGGCTCATCATCCGCACCGCGTGCGTGACCTTGGCGAGCGGCGACGCCTCGACCGCGGCACCGACCAGCCGGTTCGGGCTGTCGGCGCGGATCAGGTGCGGGAACGCCTCCTCGATCGAATTGTTGCGCCGGACAAGCGCGTCGTAATCGGCGTCCGAAATCTCCGGACTGTCCTCCGCATGGTAAAGCTTGTTGTGATGCGCGATCTGTTTCGCGAGCCGCATCAGTTCGTTGGCGGCCTCGGCTTCGGTCAGCGATTCGACATCTTTCATGCGCCGGCTTTTGCCACCGGCTTGAACTCGGCGCGAGACCCAAATCCGGCGATCAGCGGCCGCCCCTTCGCGATCGCCTCCTGCACCTCGGGCAATTGCAGCGATGCGGCGTGCGCCGCCTTGTCGGCCCACAATTCGACGATCCACAGCGCGTCGGGGTTCTCGCTATCCTCGCCGACGATATAGGCGAAATTGCCCGGCATCCGGCCGGTGCCTTCGGTCAGGACCGCCGCGAGCGCGGCGCGCTGCCCCGGTTGCGCGATCATCTGGCCGATCAGGCCATATTCGGGAAACTGTTCTTCCATGATTGCCTCCAGGGCCCGCAAGGATCGCACCGGCAGCACCGCCGCCGCAAAAGCCGCAAGCGCGGCGAGATGAGTGCGCCGGTCGATCATCGCGCGATCGCCAGCACATGCACCTGCCGCCGGATATGGAAGCCGAGCGATTCGTAGAGCGCGATCGCGCCCGCATTGTCGGCATAGCTGTGCAGGAAAGGCTGCTCGCCGCGCGCCATCATCGCGCGCATGACATAGCCGATCAGCGTGCGGGCAAATCCGCGGCCGCGGCCATCGAACCAGGTCGCGACTCCGCTGATCTCCGCCATGCCGGGCATCAACATGCGTTGGCCCGCCATCGCAAGCAGGCGGCCATCCTCGCGGATCCCGAAGAAGGGGCCGTAGCGGTGCGTCGCCGGCCCCCACGGCCCCGGCCGCGCATGATCGGCGAGCGCCGCCATATCCGCCGCGTCGGCGTCGGACAGCGGGATGATCGGCGGCTCGCCGCCACGCGCCGGCGGCGGAGCGCCTACCGCGACCATCTGCGCGAGCAACGCGCGCTTCACCTCGCGCGTGCCGGGCGGCACCGGCCACGGCTCATCCTCCACGATCCACAATTCGCCATCGTCAGGAACCAGCGCGGCAAGCGCTGCCTGCGCCCCGGCCTCCCGATCGGCGGCGGCGCCGAACGGCCCATAGCGGCGGTCGATTCGCACCGCCTGCGCATCGCCCTCGGCCAGATGCGCCTGCCGCCCGGTGAGCATGCTCCATACGGGGCGGTCGAGGGGATGGTGGTTGCCCCCTATCGGCCCTTCCTCCGAAGCGGAGGGGGTTGCATATGTCTCCGGTCTCACGCCACCTCCAGCAATCGCTGCGCCTGCGCGCGCGCTTCCGCCGTCACCTCGGCGCCCGACAGCATGCGGGCGATTTCCTCGCGGCGGCCGGCGGGGTCGAGCGGGCGGACGCCGGTGCGCGTCACCAATCCGTCGCTAGCGCTCTCACTCGACTTGGCGATGACGAAGTGCGTCGCGCCCTTCGCCGCGACCTGCGGGCTGTGCGTCACGACCAGCAACTGCTTGCCCGCGCCGGCAAGCCGTGCGAGCCGTTCGCCGATCGCGCTGGCGACTGCGCCGCCGACGCCGCGGTCGATCTCGTCGAAGATGATCGTGTCGGCGCCGCCTTCCTCGGCCAGCGCGACCTTGAGCGCGAGGATGAAGCGCGACAGTTCGCCGCCGCTCGCAATCTTCGCCAGCGGCGCGAAGGGCGCGCCGGGGTTGGTCGAAATGAGGAATTCGACGCGGTCCATCCCGTCCGCCCCCCAGCGATCGGCGGGGAGCCGCTCGACGAGGGTGCGAAAGCGTGCGGCGTCGAGCTTCAGCGGCGCAAGCTCGCCCGCCACCGCGGCATCGAGCCGCGCCGCCGCTTTCGTCCGCCGGTCCGACAGCGCGGTCGCGGCATGGGTGTAGGCGGCCGCGCTTTCGGCGACCGCGGCCTCCAGCTTCGCGAGTCCGGCATTGCCGCCCTCGATCGCGTCGAGCCGCGCCGCGAAGTCGCCGGCGAGCCCCGGCAGTTCGTCGGGCTGAACGCCGTGCTTGCGCGCCATTGCGCGCAGTTCGAACAGCCGCGTCTCTGCCGCCTCCAGCCGCTCGGGATCATATTCCATCGCGCGCGCGGCTTCGTGCAATTTCGCTTCAGCCTCGTCGGCGTCGATGATCGCGCGGTCGAGGCCAGCGAGCGCTTCGGCAAGCAGCGGATGGTCGCCCGCGAGCCGGTCGAGCCGCCGCGCCGCGCCGCGCAGCAGCGCCGGGCCGCCCGCGCTGCCCTCGAACGCTTCGAGGACCGCCGCAAGGTCGCCGGCGATCTTCTCGCCCTTCTGCATCGCCGCGCGCGCCTCGGCGAGTTCGACTTCCTCGCCCGGCTGCGGAGCGAGCTGTTGCAGTTCGGCGACGCAATGTTCGAGCCATTCACGGTCGCGCGTCGCCTCGCTTACCGCCGCCTGCACGGCCGCGAGCCGCGCCTCGGCGGCGCGCCACGCCGCATGCGCCTCGGCCACCGGCGCGGTATCGACGCGCGCATAGGCGTCGAGCAGCGCGCGATGCCCGGCGGGCGCGAGTAGGCCGCGATCGTCGTGCTGGCCGTGAATCTCGACCAGATGCCCCCCGACCTCGCGCAGCAGCGCCGCAGAGCAGGGCTGGTCGTTGAGGAAAGCGCGGCTGCCGCCATCGGCCCTCAGCGTGCGGCGGATCAGCAGCGGCTCGCCGGGTTCGAGCGCGATGTCATTGTCGGCAAGCAGGCTGGCGAGCAGCGTCCCCGGCGCGGGCGGTGCGAAGCTAGCGGTCACTTGCGCCCGGTCGCTGCCTTGTCGCACCAGCGCGCTGTCAGCGCGCATCCCGAGCGCGAGACCCAGCGCGTCGAGCAGGATCGACTTGCCTGCCCCCGTCTCTCCCGTGAGCACGCCGAGACCAGCCTCGAAATCGAGGTCGAGCCGCTCGATCAGCACGATGTTGGCGATGGACAGCGCGGTCAGCATGGCTCGCTCTTAACGCAGAACAAAATGCGAATCTATTCGGGAGTGCGGAGGTCGGGATATGCGATTCGCGCAGAGGCGCAGAGATGCGATACGAAAGATTCACGCGGAGCCGTGGAGAATCCGGACCGACAGGTCTTGTTCTTCCGGGCTTCGATGTATCGCCATGGTGCTTGGAGAAGCGCTCCACGCTTCTCTCCGTGTTCCCCACGGCTCCGCGTGAACCAGAAATCTCTGCGATCGCTGCGTCTCTGCGCGAATCCAACCAGCCCGCGTCAGGCGGCCGGGGCGTGCTTCCGCATCAGTTCGTAGGCACGGTCGTACCATTTGCTGCCCGGATAGTTCGCGCCCAGCACCGCCGCCGCCTTCTTCGCCTCTTCGGGAACGCCGAGCGCGAGATAGCATTCGGTCAACCGGAACAGCGCCTCGGGCACGTGACTGGTCGTCTGGTATTTCTCGGTCACCTCGCGGAAGCGGATCGACGCGGCGAGCCAGTTCGAACTGCGCTCGTAGAAGCGGCCGATCTCCATCTCCTTGCCCGCGAGATGGTCGCGCACCAGGTCGATCTTGAGCCGCGCGTCGGCAGCGTAGCGGCTGTCGGGATAGCGACGGATCACCTCGCCGAGCGCGTTCGACGCCTGGAGCGTGATCCTCTGGTCGCGGGTGACGTCGCTGATCTGCTCATAATAGCTGAGCGCGATCAGATAATAGGCATAGGCCGCGTCCTTGTTCCCCGGGTGGATCGCCAGGAAACGCTGCGCCGAATCGATCGCCGGCGTATATTCGCGGTCCATATAATAGGAAAAGGCGCTCATCAGCTGGGCACGGCGCGCCCAGGGCGAATAGGGGTGCTGGCGCTCGACTTCGTCGAACAGCGCCGCGGCGATCTTGTACTGGCCGCGGTCGAGGCGGTCCTGCGCCGCGCGGTAGAGGGTGCTGACGTCGCGCGCGACGTAGCGCGTATCCTTTTTCACCCCGGATCCGCCGGCACAGGCCGCGAGCAGCGGCGAGATCATGAGGGCGGCGGCGAGAAGGCGCACGGCGGCGCGAGCGGGAGGGCGCTGGGTCATGGCGGCGGTATAGCCACAGCGCGCATGAACGCAAAATAAATGATGGGTGCGGCGCTCAGTTCTCCTTGTCCTTCGCCGCGACCACGCAACCCTTCGGCGGCTCGGCCGGCGCCGGGACGCGGCGCGCCGAGACGATCGTCACCATCGGATCGAGAATCTGGCCCTGCATCACCCCATCGCCCGCGGTCGGGGAGATGGGCGCGGCGAAGATCGCCTCCGCGACATCGGCGCCCGCGACCAGTTCGCCGAACACCGCGAATCCGGCATTGTCGCCGCCGAGCGCCGGGTCGGCATCGAAGCCCTTGATATCGGAGAGCAGCAGGAAGAAATCGCTCGTCGCATCGCCGGGGTTAAGCCGCGCCATCGAAAGCGCGCCCTTGCAGTTGGTGAGCCCCGTCGCGGTGGTCGGCTCGTGCGCGATCGGGGGGAAATTCCTGCGCGCGTCGCCGCGATTACCGCCCTGAATCAGCCGGTTCGTCGGCCCCCAGTTGCGCGTCGCGCGATAGAATTGGAAACCATCCATCCGCTTCGTGTCGACATAGCGGAGAAAATTGGCCGCGGTGACCGGCGCGCGCCGGTCCTCGATGCGCACGACGATCGTGCCGAGGTCGGTGACCAGCGCGACATAGGGGCGCGTGTCCGCCTCGACCGCCGGAGCGACGGCGGCGGGAACCGGCGGCGGGGGCGGCGGCAGTTGCGTCGCCTGCGGCGGAACGGTCTGGGCAGCCGCGGCGAGCGACAGGAGCAGCGTTTCGAACATCGGGGCATTCCTCTGGCGGGACTGTGGTCGCGGGCGAGGCTAGACGCTGATCGCCGCCGCGCCAAGCCGTCGCTGCGTGCTTTTGCGCGCCGTCACGGACGAGCCCCCTCCCGCAAGCGGGAGGGGTCGGGGATGGGCCAGCGGCGTTGCGATCGCCCCGCTCCGCATTTGCATGGTCTAGATGTGGAGCCATGGTTCGAGGGCCTGCTTTCGGTGCTCCGAGGTCGGATAGGCTCTGGCATATGCCCATTCGCGCAAGCTGATCTGGATGAAGCGTTCGGCCTTGCCGTTGGTCTTGGGCGTGTAGGGTCTGGTGCGGATATGCTTGAGGCCGAGCGCCTTGCAGGCGTCGCGGAAGGCGAAGCTTTTGTAGCATGCTCCGTAGCACATTGGGAAGCAGCCTTTCGAAGGGCCGCGATGCCTTGATGGAGACAAGGGCGCGTAGCGCCCGCCGGCTTCATCAAGGCAGTCATGACCAGCCACCGATCATGACCAAGTTTCATTCTACACCACCCGACGCCGTGCTGGTAGCCATCGATATGTCGAAGCACCGCCAGGAAGTTCTGCTTGAACGACCGGAAGGCGGTCGTCGGCGCCGCATGACGGTGATGGCGACAAAGGCCGATTATGATCGGCTGGCCGACGATCTGACCGCGATCGGCAGGCCCGTGATTGTCGGATTCGAGGCAACCGGTAATTATCACCGCACGCTGGCGCATCGATTGCTGTCCGCGGGATTCGAGCTACGCTTGATTTCATCGGTCGCCTTGGCCCGGACGCGCGAAGCGCTGCACAATGGCTGGGACAAGAATGATTCCAAGGACGCGCAGGTGATCCTGCACATGCTGAAGATCGGCGCGACCCAACGCTATGTCGATCCGCTGGCGGCAGGGATCAACGATCTGCAGGAGATGTCGAAGACGCATGAAGCCATATCGAAGGCCAAGACCCAGACCTGGCATCGGATCCTCACGCATTATCTGCCACTGTATTTTCCGGAGATCGAGCGTTTCGCCGGCAACAGCCGGTCCGACTGGTTCCTGCCGCTGATCGGTCGCAAGGTCTCCAAGGCCCGGGTGGTCAACGATATTTACGAGACCGCCTGTGCATCGATCGCGCTGCCGATCGACGAAGATTCCACGGCGGTCGCCATGTTCCGCATGGTCATCGCCCAGGCACGCACCCTGATTCAGCAGCGTAACGAGATCGAGCGGATCGCCCATGACGCGCTGGCGACGAACAGCGATTATCAGCTCCTGCGCATGATCCCCGGTATCGGTCCGATCAACGCCCTGACGATCCTGGCCGAGGCCGGCGATCTGCGCCGGTTCAGCCACCATCGCCAGTTCCTCAAGTTCTGCGGCCTCGACCTCGCTACCTACCAGTCAGGGATATTTCGGGGGCGGACGAAGCTATCAAAGTACGGCAATGCCCGGCTGCGACGCACCTTCTGGATGGCAACGCAGGTCGCGATCCGACAACCCAACAACAGCTTCCGTGACAAGCTCTCCCGCTATGTCGATGGCCATGCCGACGACCCCGATCGCCGCCGCAAGGCGATGACCGCTCTCACCGCCAAGATGGCGCGCGTCGTGCACGCCGTCATCAAGACGGGAACCGAGTACCGCCCGTTCGTCGAACGGGCGGACACCAGATGGAAGGACCCCTCTCTGCTGTGCCGTGAGGGCGCTACGGCGACCCTGTAGATAATGTTCGGGCCTTCCATCTGGCATGCGTATCTCATCTTAAGGACGGTGAGGACCACGATCCCGATGATCGATGGATCCTATGTTTGCTATGGCCGAGAGCGCCTTCCTTGACGATGGAAGCCATCTGGATCATAAAATCATCAGCGCCGATCACACTCGGCGCAACGAGATCTGCTGGCCTGTTCCCGCCGCTGCTTCCCAACATAGGACGTTGTC
>NZ_MEFH01000095.1:0-18286 GCF_001725095.1 Sphingopyxis sp. SCN 67-31
CGGCCCGGGCGACATCCTGGTCGGCAAGATCACGCCGAAGGGCGAAAGCCCGATGACGCCGGAAGAAAAGCTGCTGCGCGCCATCTTCGGCGAAAAGGCGAGCGACGTGCGCGACACCTCGCTGCGCCTGCCGCCGGGCGTGTCGGGCACGGTCGTCGAGGTTCGCGTCTTCAACCGCCACGGCATCGACAAGGACGAGCGCGCGATCGCGATCGAACGCGAGGAGATCGAGCGGCTGAAGCAGGACGCCGACGACGAACGCTCGATCCTCAACCGCGCGACCTTCTCCAGCCTCAAGGAACTGCTGGTCGGCCAGACCACAAGCGCGGTGCCGAAGGGCATGAAGAAGGGCGAGGCGCTGACCGAAGAGCAGCTTGTCGAGCTCGAACGCTCCGACTGGTGGAAGCTCGCCGTCGTCGACGACCGCGCACAGGCCGCGCTCGAAGCGATCAAGGCGCAATATGACGAGGCGATCAAGCGCATCAACGCGAAATATGAGGATCGTGTCGAAAAGCTGCAGCGCGGCGACGAACTGGCGCCCGGCGTGCTCAAGATGGTCAAGGTGTTCGTCGCGATCAAGCGCAAGCTGCAGTCGGGCGACAAGATGGCCGGCCGTCACGGCAACAAGGGCATCATCAGCCGCATCCTGCCGATCGAGGACATGCCGTTCCTCGAGGATGGGACGCACGTCGATGTCGTGCTCAACCCGCTGGGCGTGCCGAGCCGCATGAACGTGGGGCAGATCCTCGAAACGCACCTAGGCTGGGCATCGCGCGGCTTCGGGCGGCAGATCACCGCGGCGCTCGACGAGTGGCGCGCGGCGAACCCGAACCCGGAAGCGGCATCGCCGCCCGAGGCGGTCCGCGAGGCGCTGCTCAACGCCTATGGCGAGGACTATGCCGCCGACATCGAGGCGCGGACGCCCGATCAGGTCGTCGACCTCGCCGGGCGGCTGTCGCTGGGCGTGCCCTTCGCGACGCCGGTGTTCGACGGCGCGCGCGAGGGCGACGTGTCGGCGATGCTCGAACGCGCCGGGCTCGATCGCTCGGGTCAGGTCGATCTGTATGACGGCCGCACCGGCGATCGCTTCGACCGCCGGGTGACGGTGGGATATATGTATATCCTCAAGCTGCACCACCTGGTCGACGACAAGATCCACGCGCGGTCGATCGGCCCCTACAGCCTCGTCACCCAGCAGCCGCTGGGCGGTAAGGCGCAGTTCGGCGGCCAGCGCTTCGGCGAGATGGAGGTCTGGGCGCTCCAGGCCTATGGCGCGGCCTACACGCTGCAGGAAATGCTGACGGTGAAGTCCGACGACGTGATCGGCCGCACCAAGGTCTATGAAGCGATCGTCAAGGGCGACGACACCTTCGAGGCCGGCATTCCCGAAAGCTTCAACGTGCTGGTCAAGGAAATGCGCTCGCTGGGCCTCAACGTCGAACTGTCGTCCTATGCGGACGAAGATCCCGACGAAGGTCCGGACGCTCTTCCCGAAGCCGCCGAATGATTTTTTCCTCACCCCTCTCGCTTGCCGCGAGAGGGGAAGATGGAGCCTGAAATATGAACCAGCTTACCAACTTCATGAACCCGGTGGCGAAGCCCGAAACCTTCGACATGATCAAGATCGGCATCGCCAGCCCCGAGCGTATCCGCTCGTGGTCGTTCGGCGAGATCAAGAAGCCCGAGACGATCAACTACCGCACGTTCAAGCCCGAGCGCGACGGCCTGTTCTGCGCGCGCATCTTCGGTCCGATCAAGGATTACGAATGCCTGTGCGGCAAGTACAAGCGCATGAAATACAAGGGAATCGTGTGCGAGAAGTGCGGCGTCGAGGTCACGGTGACCAAGGTCCGCCGCGAGCGCATGGGCCATATCGAACTCGCCGCGCCGGTCGCGCACATCTGGTTCCTGAAGTCGCTGCCGTCGCGCATCGGCCTGCTGCTCGACATGCAGCTCAAGCAGCTTGAGCGCGTTCTCTATTTCGAGGCCTATATCGTCCTCGAACCCGGCCTGACGCCGCTGGAGAAGTTCCAGCTTTTGACCGAGGACGAACTGCTCGACGCGCAGGACGAATATGGCGAGGACGCCTTCTCGGCCGGGATCGGTGCCGAGGCGATCCGCGTGCTGCTCGAGAATCTCGATCTCGAACAGGAACGCAGCGATCTGATGGAAGAGCTGGCGACGACCAAGTCGGAGCTGAAGCCCAAGAAGATCATCAAGCGCCTGAAGGTCGTCGAAAGCTTCATCGAATCGGGCAACCGTCCCGAATGGATGATCCTGGAAGTCATCCCCGTGATCCCGCCCGAACTGCGCCCGCTGGTGCCGCTCGACGGCGGCCGCTTCGCGACCTCGGACCTCAACGACCTCTACCGCCGCGTCATCAACCGCAACAACCGTCTGAAAAGGCTGATGGAACTGCGCGCGCCGGACATCATCGTCCGCAACGAAAAGCGCATGCTGCAGGAAGCCGTCGACGCATTGTTCGACAACGGCCGCCGCGGCCGCACGATCACCGGCGCCAACAAGCGTCCGCTCAAGTCGCTGTCCGACATGCTTAAGGGCAAGCAGGGCCGCTTCCGCCAGAACCTGCTTGGCAAGCGCGTCGACTATTCGGGCCGTTCGGTCATCGTGACCGGCCCCGAACTCAAGCTTCACCAGTGCGGCCTGCCCAAGAAGATGGCGCTCGAACTGTTCAAGCCCTTCATCTACGCGCGCCTCGACGCCAAGGGTCTGTCGATGACCCTGAAGCAGGCGAAGAAGTGGGTCGAGAAGGAACGCAAGGAAGTCTGGGACATCCTCGACGAGGTGATCCGCGAGCATCCGGTGCTGCTGAACCGCGCGCCGACGCTCCACCGCCTCGGCATCCAGGCGTTCGAGCCGGTGCTGATCGAGGGCAAGGCGATTCAGCTTCACCCACTGGTCTGCGCCGCGTTCAACGCCGACTTCGACGGCGATCAGATGGCCGTGCACGTCCCGCTGTCGCTCGAAGCGCAGCTCGAAGCGCGCGTGCTGATGATGTCGACCAACAACATCCTGTCCCCCGCGAACGGCAAGCCGATCATCGTGCCGTCGCAGGATATGGTCCTCGGTCTCTATTATCTGTCGATGGAGCGCGAGGGTGAGCCCGGCGAGGGCATGCTGCTCGCCGACATGGCCGAGGTGCACCAGGCGCTCTACACGGGCGCGGTGACGCTGCACACGCGCGTCATCAGCCGCGTCCCGCAGACCGATGAGCAGGGTAACAGCTACCTCAAGCGGTTCGAGACCACCCCGGGGCGCATGCTGATCGGCGAATGCCTGCCGAAGTCGCACACCGTGCCCTTCGACGTCGTCAACCGCCTCCTCACCAAGAAGGAGATCGGCGACGTCATCGACCAGGTCTATCGCCATACCGGGCAGAAGGAGACGGTGCTGTTCGCCGACGCGATCATGGCGCTGGGCTTCCGTCACGCCTTCCGTGCCGGCATCTCGTTCGGCAAGGACGACATGATCATCCCGGCGGCCAAGGAGAAGCTGGTCGACGAGACGCGCGCCCTGGTGAAGGATTTCGAGCAGCAGTATCAGGACGGCCTGATCACGCAGCAGGAAAAATACAACAAGGCGATCGACGCCTGGTCGCAGTGCGGCGACAAGGTTGCAAACGCGATGATGGACGAGATTCGCGCGACGCCGAAGCTCGACGACGGTCGCCTCGCGCCGATCAACTCGATCTACATGATGGCGCACTCGGGTGCCCGCGGTTCGCAGGCGCAGATGAAGCAGCTCGCCGGCATGCGCGGGCTGATGGCCAAGCCGTCGGGCGAGATCATCGAAACGCCGATCATCTCGAACTTCAAGGAAGGTCTGACCGTCCTCGAATATTTCAACTCGACCCACGGCGCCCGCAAGGGCCTGGCGGACACGGCGCTCAAGACGGCGAACTCGGGCTATCTGACCCGCCGTCTCGTCGACGTGTCACAGGATTGCGTGGTGATCGAGGAGGATTGCGGCACCGATCGCGGCATGGAAATGCGCGCGATCGTGCAGGGCGGATCGGTGATCGCGTCGCTCGGCGAGCGCATCCTCGGCCGCACGACGCTCGAGGACGTCACCGATTCCGACGGCACGCTGCTTGCGCCGGTCGGAACGCTGCTCGACGAAGCCACGGTCGCGAAGATCGAGGAGGCCGAGGTTCAGGCGGTCAAGATTCGCAGCCCGCTCGTTTGCGAAGCGGCGCTGGGCGTCTGCGCCAAATGCTATGGCCGCGACCTCGCGCGCGGCACGCCGGTGAACATCGGTGAAGCGGTCGGCGTCATCGCGGCGCAGTCGATCGGCGAGCCGGGCACGCAGCTCACGATGCGGACCTTTCACATCGGCGGCGCCGCGCAGGTCAACGAACAGTCGAACCTGGAGGCGATCTCCGACGGCACGATCGAATATCGCGACATGGAAACGATCGTCGATCAGCGCGGCCGCCGTCTGGCGCTGTCGCGTTCGGGCGAGATCGCGGTCATCGACCCCGAGGGCCGCGAGCGCGCGACCCATCGCCTGCCCTATGGTGCGCAGATCATGCACAAGGACGGCGAAAAGGTGAAGAAGGGCGACCGGATCGCCGAATGGGATCCGTTCACCATGCCGCTGATCACCGAAAAGAACGGTGTCGTGAAGTATCAGGACCTGATCGACGGCAAGACGCTGGCCGAACAGGTCGACGAGGCGACCGGCATCGCGCAGCGCGTCGTCATCGAATATCGCGCCACGGGCCGCGGCAAGAAGGAAGAGCTCCAGCCGCGACTGACCCTGCTCGACGAGACGAGCGGCGAAGCGGCGCGCTACCTGCTCGCGGTCGGCACGATGATCTCGGTCGACGACGGGCAGGACGTGAAGGCGGGCGACGTGCTGGCGCGCGTCACGCGTGAAGCGTCGAAGACGCGCGACATCACCGGCGGTCTGCCGCGCGTCGCCGAACTGTTCGAGGCGCGCATCCCCAAGGATAATTCGGTGATCGCCAAGATCAGCGGCCGCATCGAATTCGTCAAGGATTACAAGGCGAAGCGCAAGATCGCGATCGTTCCGGAAGAAGGCGATCCGGTCGAATATCTGATCCCCAAGTCGAAGGTGCTCGAGGTGCAGGAAGGCGACTATGTGAAGCGCGGCGACGCGCTGATCAGCGGCTCGCCCAACCCGCACGACATCCTTGACGTCATGGGGGTCGAGGCACTGGCCGAGTTCCTCGTCGCGGAGATCCAGGAAGTCTATCGACTCCAGGGCGTGAAGATCAACGACAAGCACATCGAGGTGATCGTCCGCCAGATGCTGCAGAAGGTCGAGATCACCGACGGCGGCGACACCACGCTGCTGCCGGGCGAGCAGCTCGATTATCTGGAGATGATGGAATATAACGCCAAGCTGCCCAAGAACGGCAAGCCTGCCGAGGGCCGCCCGGTCCTCCTCGGTATCACCAAGGCGAGCCTGCAGACGCGCAGCTTCGTCTCGGCGGCGTCCTTCCAGGAAACGACCCGCGTCCTCACCGAAGCATCGGTGCAGGGCAAGGTCGACTCGCTGATGGGCCTCAAGGAGAATGTCATCGTCGGCCGCCTGATCCCGGCGGGCACCGGCGCGGCGATGAACCGCGTCCGCGTCACTGCGTCGTCGAAGGACGCCGCGCTGCGCGCCGCCATGCGCGCCGCGAACGAGGCGCACCTCGTCGCGCCGCAGACGGCGGCCGAGGAGCATGCGGCCGAGCTGGCACAGGGCCCCGAAGCCGCGCTGGGCGACGATCCGCTCGGCAAGGTGCAGGGCGAGGACTTCACCACCGACGACGTGATGGTCGAGGACCGTCCCGAAGGCGGCGAGGAAGAATAAGCCTCACGCCGGCCCGACGGCCAAAGGAAAGAAGCCCCGCCGGAGCGATCCGGCGGGGCTTTCTTTTGGGAGTCCGGTGGCTCGCGAATATGTCTGCGTTCGGCACGGCCAATCCTTCCCGTTGCGCTACCCTGAACGGGATTGGTTCGTCTCCTCCCTTGGAACATGGCGGATCTCGCTCCCCGGCGAAAGCCGGGGTCCGGAAGCGGCAGCGCCATCTGGCATGGACCCGGCTTTCGCCGGGGAACAATTCCTGTCGGGCAGGGATAATCCCCAGCTTCAGGGGGCGCGGCCTGTCCTTGAACGAAGGTGAGGTCGGCCACGGATGTCGAAACGAGTTCGGCATGGGCAAGAGGCCGAGAGTTTCCGGTTGGCCCTCTTTTCAATAGATATTGAGAATCAATATCAAATATAGTAAGTGGCAGCCATCGACGCACGCATGGGAGGGAAAGATGGCGGACAAGGCGCAGCGACCGATCCTGAAAGGGCTGGTCATGGCGGCGACCGTGATCGTCGCTCTCGCGTTGTTGCTGGCTGCCGCGCTGCGATGGCGGGAGAATGGCTGGGGGGCGCTGGTCTGGCTCGCGGCCTTCGTCGCGACCTTCGCCATTCGCACGCCGCATGCGAAGCGCAACCGCGCCAATATCGTGGTCGATGCGCGCAAAGGACTGGACGAAATCCTGCTGCTTACGGCGATGTTTCTTGCGATGATGGTGCTGCCCCTTCTTCATCTTGTGGTAGGGGGTTTTGGCTTTGCCGACTATTCGCTGCCCGACTGGGCGACGGCGATCGGGGCGCTGGCGCAGCCCGCCTATCTGTGGCTGTTCTGGCGCAGCCATGCGGACCTTGGCCGTAACTGGAGTCCGGGGCTGGAGGTTCGCGACGGGCACCAGCTGGTTGCAAAGGGCATCTATGCCCGTATTCGCCATCCCATGTATGCTGCGATCTGGATATCGGCGCTCGCGCAGCCGCTGTTGATCCATAATTGGATCGCCGGCTTTCTGGTCGTGCCGGCCTTCGCGGCCATGTGGTTCCTTCGCGTTCCGAACGAGGAGGCTCTGATGCGCGGCCGTTTCGGCGACGCATGGGACGAATATTGCGCGCGCACCGGCCGTTTGTTCCCGAAAAGGGCGCGCTGAATCGATGAATGAAAAAGCCCGCCGGCGCGGCCGACGGGCTTCTGGTTCTGGAAATGGGCGGGCCGGTGCTGGCGCCTCGAAGGCGGCCGGCCCGGTGCTGCTAGGGCGCGAGGATCGCGACGGTCAGGTAGAGCAGCAGCGGCAGGCCGAAGCCGAGCAAGGTCAGCGCCACGAAGGCGACGCGTGTCCACAAGACGTCGAAGCCGAACTGATCGGCCAGGCCGGCACAGACCCCGAAGATCAGGCCGTCCTGACGATTCTTGCGAAAACCCTGTTTCATGTTGTTCCTTTCGATCCCAGCCACGGGGGCCGGCGTTGCTGGCGAAGGCGGCGGCTGGTCAGACGACCAGCGAGCCGACCTGCGCGTTCTGGGCGGCAATCGCCATCAGCAGGGCCGAGGCATAGAGCGATGCGAAGGCGGCAAGGGCGTAGCTCTTGAACGAGTCCATGTCGAAACGGGCCATTGTGAAGTTCCTTTCTTTCCTCCCATCCGGACTATCCGGTGGATGCCCCATGTTTTGCAGGGACCGTGCCAATTGCGTTCATTGGCGGTTCAGCGCGGTTTTTGCGGCTCTATTATTTTATTTCGCCGTGATAATTGCGCGATGATGGGAAAAAATGCCATTGATCGGTCAAATATATACAGCTTGGATCCGGCGGGCGTTTTTCGTCACCCCGCATGGAAGGCCGGTCCGCCCCCGGTTCGTGGCCAATGAACCCGCCCGCTGATCCCGCTGTCGCGCCGCACGGGGCGAAAGAGCGGTTTCCCTTGGCGTGGGAAATATCCTACGCGGAAAGCCGATGACGCTGATCCGCCTCTCGCTGACCGATTTTCGCAATCACGCCGGCGCGGATCTGGCCGCTGGTCCGGGGCTGGTCGCGCTCCACGGCGACAATGGCGCGGGCAAGACCAATATATTGGAGGCGATCTCGCTGCTCGCGCCGGGTCGCGGGCTGCGCCGCGCGCCGCTCGCCGAGATGGTGCGCGACGGGGCGAGCGGCGGCTTCGCGGTGTTCGCGGAGGTGCTTGCGGGCGACGATCTGCCGCCGGTCGCGCTCGGCACCGGGATCGAGCCCGCGCATCCGGGGCGGCGGCTGGTGCGGATCAACGGCGGCGCGGCGGCGGCGACCGCGCTCGGCGACTGGCTGGCGGTGCTGTGGCTCACCCCCGCGATGGACCGGCTGTTCGTCGAGACCGCGGGGAACCGGCGGCGCTTCCTCGACCGGCTGGTGCTGGCGCTCGATCCCCGCCACGCGCAGCACGGCAACCGCTACGAGGCGGCGCTGCGCGCGCGCGGCAAGCTGCTCGCCGACGCGACTTCGGCGGACCCGCAATGGCTTGCCAGTCTCGAAGCGCAACTCGCCGAGCATGGCGCCGCAATCGACGCGGCGCGGCAGCACACGCTCGCGGCGCTGTCCGCCGAACTGGCGCAGCAGCCCGACGCCCCCTTCGCGCGGCCGCTGCTGACGCTCGTCGACAGCGAAGGGGAGGCCCGCGCCGAACCATGGACGGCCGAGGCGCTGCGTGCGCTGTTCGCGGGGCGGCGGCGGATCGACGCGGCGGCGGGACGGGCGACCGCCGGGCCGCACCGCGACGATCTGTCCGCCGTCCACGCCGCGAGCGGCCGCGCGGCGGCGCGCTGTTCGACCGGCGAGCAAAAGGCAATGCTGCTCTCGCTCATCCTCGCGCACGGCGATTGCGTGGCGCGGGCGCGGGGGCGGCGGCCGGTGCTGCTACTCGACGAGGTCGCCGCGCACCTCGACCCCTCGCGCCGTGCCGCGCTCTATGAGCGGCTCGCGGGGCAGGGCGGGCAGGCATGGCTGACCGGAACCGAGCCGGCGCTGTTCGACGCGATGCCGGGCCCGGTGATGCGATTCCATATCGCGGGCGGTCGGATTTCGGCCGCATGAAGAATAACCAATGGGAGGTGCGGGATGCCGTGGAGACACTCAGCCACGCTGGTTGGCGCGCTGATGCTCGGTTCCGGGGCGGCCGCCGAGCCGCCTGCGGCGACGCCCTATGTGGAACTGATTGGACGGCTCGAAAATCTCCACGATTATCAATCGACGAACGATCCCGATGACGTGCTGGATCACGGCTGGATGACGGCCAGGCTGCACGTCTCGCGCGTGCTGAGCGGTCAGCGCCTGGCCCGCGTCATCACCGTCCGCTATTTCGGCCACACGCACATTCGGGACGGCCGGAAAATGCGCTGGAAGCTGCGACGCGGCGATGACGGGACGTATCTCATCTGTGTGCCGCCGGGCAGCGTTGGCGTGCAATGTCCGTGACGGGACGGCAGTCTAGAGAATTTCCCGTACCATGTCCTGCGGCCGGCAGTAACGCACGCCCTTGTCGGTTTCGACGAAGGGCCGGTTCACATAGGCGGGATTGGCCACCATCGCGGCGATGATCGCGTCCTCGTCCGCGTCGGGCAAGCCCCGCTCTTCGGCGTCGGTGCCGCGCAGGCGAAGCGCTTCGCGCGCCGTCAGCCCGGCGTCCGCGAAGAGTTGCCGCAGCTTGTCGGCGGTGTAGGGAGTCTTCAGATATTCGACGACCTCGACCTCGACGCCGGGCGTCTCTTCGAGGATGGCGAGGGTCTTGCGCGAGGTGCCGCAGGCCGGATTGTGCCAGATGGTCGCTTTCATGCGCTCGCTCCTACCGCGCGGGTCCGGCGCGGGCAAGGTCGTGAAAAAGGGCGCCGGCGTAAACCCGCTATTCATGGCGAATATGCCACATTCTCCCGCATGACGAAGCACGACCGTCTTGCCTTTGCCACGCGGACAGGCGCTTATGACGGTCGAGGAGCCGCCGGCTGGCGGCCGTTGCGGGGTTGGGTTGCACGTGAATGATATGATGGATCGCAGGGCGATGCTGGCGGCCTTGGCCGGTGCGGGGGCGATGGCCGCCGCCCCGGCCCGCGCGCAGCTCCCCGACTGGATTCGGCAGCCGGTGGCGCCGCCCGCGCCGCCGGTCGATTATCTGGCGGTCGCGCGCCAGCAGCTCGAACGGCAGGGCAACCGAATCGGCCAGACCGATCGCGTCGGCATCGTCGATTTCGGACTGCCCTCTTCGCGTCCGCGCTTCGCGCTCGTCGACCTCGTCGCGGGCACCATCGACCTCTATCCGGTGACCCACGGTCGCGGTTCCGACCCGCAGCACGACGGTTGGCTCAAGAGTTTCTCGAACCGCGTCGGATCGCTGGCCAGTTCGCGCGGCGCCTATCGCACCAGCGACTATTATTGGGGCGCCAACGGCTCGTCGATGCGCCTCGCGGGGCTGGAGCCCGACAACAGCAACGCCGACATCCGCGCGATCGTCGTCCACGGCGCCTGGTATGCCGACCCCGCGCTGATCGCGACGCAGGGCAAGCTCGGGCGCAGCGAAGGCTGCTTCGTGTTCGGCGAGGCGCTGCTGCCGCAAATCCTCTACAAGCTCGGCCCCGGACGCCTGCTCTTCGCCGACAAGCTGAGCGTATCGCCGCCGCCGGCGCCGTTCGAGCTGCCGCCGGTCGCGGACAATATCATCCGCACCGGCGCCAACGGAACGCTGCCCAAGACGGCGGATTAGGGCATGATCGTCCTCGACTGAAAAGGATAGTGTCCCCGCGAAGGCGGGGACACAGAGCATTCTGGCGCCGACGCTGGCTCTTTGTCGCTCTGGGCTCCCGCCTGCGCGGGAGCACGCGGCTGTCGGCTTAGACTCTGATAACTTTGGATTGACCTACCTCGTCATTGCGAGCGGAGCGAAGCAATCCAGGGCGGTTTACGCAAGCTCTGGATTCCCGCGCGGCTTCGCCGCTCGCAATGACGAGTCCATTCGATGTCATCCCGCTCCGGCTATTCAATGACGATCCCATGCAGCGTCACCCGGCTATGACCGTCAGGCTCAATAGATTCCGGTCGTCGCTTGCGTCGTGACGTTGGGGGCCGGGATCGTCGGCACCACGGTTGGCGGCGCCGGGGAGATGACGACCGCCGCGGTGCGGCCGGGCTTGGCAAAGCTGGCGACGACGGGCGCGTCGCGGCCATAGATGTCGGCGAGTTTCTTCACCCCGCCTTTGGCATCGGGAACGACCGTCCAATAGGCGACATAGACCGGGAAGGGATTTTCGAAGCCGAAGCGCGTCGTCTTGCCGCTCGCCACCGCCTCGCCGAACTCTTCGGGGCTGCGGCCGGCGAACATCACCGCCATCAGGCCCGAGAAGTGCAGCGCGCGCTCGGTGCGGATGCAGCCGTGGCTGAACGCGCGCGCCGCCTGCGCGAAGGCGCCCTTCGACGGCGTGTCGTGCAGGTAGATGGCGTGTTCGTTCAGCATCTCCATCTTCATCACGCCCAGCGCGTTGTTGGCGCCGGGCTGCTGCACGACCGACAGCGTCTTGCCGCTGCCCGTCCAGGTATAGCCCTGCGCGCGCGCGGAGGCGGGATTGCGCGCGATCGTCGCGCCGATGCCCTCGTTGATGATGCTGCGCGGCAGCGTCCAGGTCGGGTTGAGGATCACGCCCGTCGCCATCGGGTTGAGCTGCGGCGTCGGCGTCGACGGCTTGCCGACCACCGCCTTGTGCGTTGCGATGACGACGCCGTCGTGAACGACGCGAGTCAGATATTCGGGGACGTTGCTGACGACATAGCCCGACCCCAGGTCGCGCGGCATCCAGCGCCAGCGTTCCATGTTGACGCGGATCGCATTGGTGTCGGCGGGCGTCTTGGCGACGGCGAGCGCGGCCTTGAGCGCGGCGAAATCGGGATGGACCGGGTCGAGGCCGAGCAGCGCCTCGGGAACCGAATTGGACAGCAGCGCGGAGGTGAGCAATGCGATCAGCGGCGTCTGCTCGGCGTCGTTGTCGGTCATGAACCACTGCTTGCGCGCCGCGTTCGGCGTGCGCCCGTCGCGCATATGCGTCGCGAGCAGCAGGAAGCTGTCGGTCGCGACCTTGTCGAGCCGCGCCTGGTCGCCGCCGGCGATCGCGGCCTGCAGCCCGTCGGGGTTGTAATCCTTTGGAAACAATCCTTCGGCGCCGACATTGCCGATGAAGGCGAGCAGCGCCTTGGCATTGTTCGCCGACCAGTCGGGCCGATTGGCTTCGGCCAGCGTTTCGACGACGGGCGCGTCGTCGGTGACCTTGTCGGGTTGCAGGACGACCGAATCCTCCTTGACGTCGGTCGTCTGCGCGAGGGCTGGTGCGGCCGCGAAAAGAAGCGGCAGGGCGAATGCGAAGCGGGGGGAGAGTTTCGACATGCGCCCCGCCATAACCGAGTTTCCAAGGGTTTGGAAGCGCGGGACGGGTGGGCAGGGTGGCTCCGAATGGAGGTGGTGCCGGAGTTCGATGGCCTTGACCGGCGTCGCGATTGCGACCCCGGATTTGATCAGGGAGAAGCAATCTCGGAGCAATTCAGAGCGCCGTGCTTAATCCGGACCAACTGAAATCCGTTCGTGTCGAGCGAAGTCGAGACACCCATCGACGTAGCGCAAGGCCAATGGGTGTCTCGACTTCGCTCGACACGAACGGGACAGCGATTCAGGATAGAGGCGCGATGCTCCCGCCGCGCTCTGGATTGCCACGCGGTTTCGCTGCTCGCAACGACGCCGAATGGCCGGCTTCGGCCCCGCGCCCTACCCCTTCGCCTCGGCATCCTGCCGCGCGAGCCAGTCCTCGAGCCATTTGATCGTGTAGTTGCCGTCGATCACGTCTGGGTCGGCAAGCAGCGCCTGATGCAGCGGGATGTTGGTCTTGATCCCGCCGACGACCATCTCGTCGAGCGCGCGGCGCATCCGCATCATGCAGCTTTCGCGCGTCCGGCCATAGACGATCAGCTTGCCGATCATGCTGTCGTAATAAGGCGGGATCGCATAGCCCGCATAGAGCCCGCTATCGACGCGGACGTGCATGCCGCCCGCGGCGTGATATTGCGTCACCTTGCCCGGCGAGGGCAGGAAGCTGCGCGGGTCCTCGGCGTTGATCCGGCATTCGATCGCGTGGCCGCGGAATTCCAGATCCTCCTGACGGACCGACAGGCCGCGCCCGTCGGCGATGCGGATCTGTTCGCGGACGAGGTCGAAACCGGTGATCATCTCGGTCACCGGATGCTCGACCTGGATGCGGGTGTTCATCTCGATGAAGAAGAATTCGCCGTTTTCCCACAGAAACTCGATCGTGCCGGCGCCGCGATAGTGCATCTTCGCCATCGCATCGGCGCAGATCTGGCCCATGCGCGCGCGCTCCTCGGCCGAGATGACGGGCGAGGGCGCTTCCTCCAGCACCTTCTGGTGGCGGCGCTGGAGCGAGCAGTCGCGCTCGCCGAGGTGGATCGCATTGCCGTTGCCGTCGCCGAACACCTGAAATTCGATGTGGCGCGGATTGCCGAGATATTTCTCCATATAGACGGTCGGATCGCCGAATGCCGCCGCCGCCTCGCTCGATGCCTGGCCCATCAGGCTTTCGAGGCTGTCGGCGTCGGGAACGACCTTCATGCCGCGGCCGCCGCCGCCCGACGCCGCCTTGATCAGCACCGGATAGCCGATCTCCTCGGCCATCCGCTTCGCCTCGTCGCCATAGGTGACGGCGCCCGGCGAGCCGGGAACGACGGGCAGGCCCAGTTCGACCGCGGTGCGCTTGGCCTCGACCTTGTCGCCCATGGTGCGGATATGCTCGGGCTTGGGGCCGACGAAGGTGATGCCGTGCGCTTCGATGATCTCGGCGAAGCGCGCATTTTCCGACAGAAAACCGTAGCCGGGATGGATCGCGTCGGCGCCCGTCACCTCGGCCGCCGAAATGATCGCGGGAATGTTGAGATAGCTGTCCTTCGCCGCGGGCGGGCCGATGCATACCGCCTCGTCGGCGAGGCGGACGTGCATCGCGTCGGCGTCGGCGGTCGAATGCACCGCGACTGTCTTGATCCCCATTTCGTGGCAGGCGCGGTGGATGCGCAACGCGATCTCGCCGCGGTTGGCGATGACCAGTTTCTCGATCGTCATCGGATGAATCAGCCGATGGTGAACAGCGGCTGGTCGAACTCGACCGGCTGGCTGTTCTCGACATGCACGGCCTTCAGCGTGCCGGAGGTGGGGGCGGTGATCGGGTTCATCACCTTCATCGCCTCGATGATCAGGACGGTGTCGCCCTCCTTCACCGACGATCCGACGCTGGCGAAGGTCGGCGCCCCCGGTTCGGGCGCGAGATAGACGGTGCCGACCATCGGCGACTTGACCGCGTCGGCGAAGCTGTCGGCGGCGGGCGGCGGCGCCGCGGCGGGAGCGGGCGGCGCGAGGGGAACGGCGGCGGGGGCCGCGGGGGCGAAGGCGACAGGCGCGGCTGCGGCGGCGGTCAGCGTTCGCGCGACGCGCACCTTGCGGTCGCCGTCCTCGACCTCGATTTCCGAAAGCTGCGTGTCGTCGAGCAACTCGGCGAGCGCGCGGACGAAAGCCGGATCGATGTTGATGCCCTGATCCTTGTGGTCACCCATTGCGATAGTTCCTGTTGTTGTTGTGGTGCCTTGGTGGCACTCGACCCCTGTTCTGGTCGCGCCCTCTTGTCAGAGACGCGCGGCGGCGTCCAGCGCCAGCGTGTAGCTGTTCGCGCCGTGCCCCGCGAAATGCGCGGCCGCCGCCATGCCGATATAGCTGATATGGCGAAAGGATTCGCGGCTTTTCGGGTCCGATAGATGAACCTCGATCACCGGCACCGCGATCGACTTGATCGCATCGTGCAGCGCGATCGAGGTGTGCGTATAACCGCCGGCGTTGAGCAGCACCGCCTTCGCGCCCGCGAAATGCGCTTCGTGCAGCCAGTCGATCAGCACCCCCTCGTGGTTCGACTGGCGGCAGTCGACGGACAGGCCCAGCCAGGCCGCCTGCGCGGCCAGCCGCGCGTGGATGGCGTCCAGCGTATCGTGGCCGTAGATTTCGGGCTCGCGCGTGCCGAGCAGGTTGAGGTTGGGGCCCGAAAGGACGAAGACGACGGGGGTTTCGGAGGAGGTTTCCGGCAAAGACCTGGCTTTCGGTTGCGGCGGGGCTGGCTCCCCCTATATGGGCTGCACGGCGAAACGCAAAGAAGGGCAGCGGCGGTGATTGCGATCATCCTCAACGGAGAGCAGAGGCAGGTGCGCGGGGGCAGCATCGCCGACCTCGTCGCGTCGCTCGGGCTCGACGTGAAGAAGGTCGCGGTCGAACGCAATCGCGAGATCGTGCCGCGCTCGACCCTTGCCGACGTGGCGCTCGCGGACGGCGACGCGCTGGAAATCGTCCATTTCGTGGGAGGCGGCTGATGGCGGTCGCGCGGATCGTGCCCAATCGCTATGCCGGCGACGTCCGGGAAGGCGCGGGCTTTTTCAACGATGTGCTGGGGCTGGAAACGGCGATGGCGATCGATTTCATCACCATCTATCGTTCGTCCACCCAGCCGACGGCGCAGATCAGCGTCCTGACCGACGACCCGTCGGGGCTGCGGCCCGCCTATTCGGTGGGCGTCGATGACGTCGATGCGGTGCATGCCCGCGCGGTCGCGGCGGGGCACGAGATCGTCTACGCCCTGCGCGACGAGCCCTGGGGCGTTCGCCGGTTTTTCGTTCGCGATCCCCTCGGCGACATTGCGAACGTGGTGCAGAACAAGGATTGAATGTGGACAGAATCGACAGTTGGAGCGTTGCCGGGCGGACCTTCACGTCGCGGCTGATCGTCGGCACCGGCAAATACAGGGATTTTGAACAGAACGCCGCCGCGGTCGAGGCGTCGGGGGCACAGATCGTCACCGTCGCGGTGCGCCGCGTCAACGTGTTGGACCCGAATGCGCCGATGCTCACCGACTATATCGATCCGAAGAAGATCACCTATCTGCCCAACACCGCGGGCTGCTTCAGTGCCGACGACGCGATCCGCACGCTGCGCCTCGCGCGCGAGGCGGGCGGCTGGGACCTCGTCAAGCTGGAGGTACTGGGCGAGGCGAAGACGCTCTATCCGAACATGCGCGAAACTCTCCACGCGACCGAGGTGCTGGCGAAGGAGGGCTTCCTGCCGATGGTCTATTGCGTCGACGACCCGATCGCGGCGAAGCAGCTCGAGGATGCGGGCGCCGTCGCGGTCATGCCGCTTGGTGCGCCGATCGGGTCGGGGCTCGGCATCCAGAACCGGGTGACGATCCGCCTGATCGTCGAGGGTGCATCGGTGCCGGTGCTTGTCGATGCCGGCGTCGGCACCGCGAGCGACGCAGCGGTGGCGATGGAACTCGGCTGCGACGGGGTGCTGATGAACACCGCGATCGCCGAGGCGAAGGACCCGATCCGCATGGCGCGCGCGATGAAACTGGCGGTCGAAGCGGGGCGCGACGCCTATCTGTCCGGCCGCATGGGCCAGCGCCGCTACGCCGACCCGTCAAGCCCGCTCGCGGGGCTGATCTAGGCTACCGGAAAAAGCTGCATACTCCCGCGAAGGCGGGAGCCCATCTCCGGTCGGTGCAAGATGGAACCGGCCGGAGATGGATCCCCGCCTTCGCGGGGATACGGCGGTTTTGCTTAGGGCACCCGTTTCACCGGCGGCGGGGTCCAGCGTCCTTCCAGCGCCTCGCGCCGCGGCAGGTAGAGGCGCAGGTTCATCGTGAACGGTCCCGCGGGCGCGGGCAGCCAGTTGGCTTCCTTGTCGGTCCCCGGGCTGTCCGTCTGGATATAGAGGTCGAGCGAGCCGTCGGCGTTGAAGTTCAGCTTGTCGCGGTCGCCGATCGCGAAACGGCCCAACGGATTGGCGGCGAAGAACTGGTCGGCGCCGTACATGGTCAGCGACCAGAAGGCGTCGGCGGGCGGAATCCGCTCCTTGTCGAAATGGAGGACATAGCGCGCCGCGCCGTTCAGCGGCTTGCCGTCGCCGTCGATCGGCGCCATCGGATAGATGGCCTCCTCGGGCGGCAACGCGCCGAGCCCGGCATAGCCGATGAAGGCGCGCTGGAGGTAATCGTTGCCATAGACGCCGAGCGCATTGCCCAGCGCGACCCAGCCATCGCGGCTCAGCGGCACGCTCCGGCGTCGTTCGACAATGCGGCGATAGCCGTCCGCGGCGGCGCGCGTCAGCCCGCGCTGCACCGCCGGGTCGGCCTTGCCGAGATCGAAGCTCCGCCCCGCTTCCAGCCCGACCTTTTCCATGCGCAGCAGGATAGCGACGTCGGTGGCGTGTGGCGGATTGCGCTTCATCGTCTCGGCGAACAGCGCGAAAAAGGCGTCGGGCGCGAGCGCTGCGACCTGCTCGACCGGCGGCGTCGTCATGTCGACCGACGGATCGGCCTTCGCCGGTGCGGCGGCCGCCTGCGGCTTGCCCCATGCCGACAGCGGCGTCGCGGCATAGCGTGCCTGGAGCATGTGGACATGATCGTAATCGTCGGCGCCGTTGGTCTGGATGCGGCCGATGATCCAGCCCATGTCGGTTGGGCTGCGTACCATCCGCATGCCCTGGGGCAGCGTACCCTGCCAGTGCGGGCCGACGAGCGCGACGGTGCCGCCGTCATTGCCCGTGGTGCGCGTGCCGAGCGTCGCGAACACTTCGGTCCACATGTCCATGATCGGCACGACATGATAGCGCCCCGCCGTGTCGGGCAGCGTCAGGACCAGCGGTTCGTTCCCGACATCGTACCACAGGCTCGAATAGAGCGTGTCGGCGTTGGGCCGCACGACGTCCCTGAAGGTTGCGTCGGGATAGCGCCGCATGTGCGAAAACTGGTTCATCGGCGCGCGCAGCCGGCCTTCCCGGGCGTTGGTCGCGACGCGCCGCGTCACTTCCATCAGCACCATCGGATAGGCGTAGGCATAGGCTTCGAGACCGACGGCATAGGCCTCCTCCTCGCTCACCGGCGCCGCCCGCGTCGCGCCGGGCAGCAGGATCGTCGCCATCGCCATCAGGGCCAGCAGGCTTTTCATCGAACCGATCTCCTCGCAGATTTTCCGTCCCGCTAGCGTTCGCGGCGGCGCCAGTCTGTCATCCGGGCGACAATCTCCTGGGATTCCGGTTCCCGGCATTTGGAGCATCGAGCCTTAAATCTGACCTATCGTTCCGTTCGTGTCGAGCGAAGTCGGGACACTTGTCGGCCTTGCGCCACGCCGATGGGTGTCTCGACTTCGCTCGACACGAACGGATAAGGGGCGTTGCGGGTGTATGGCACGCCGCTCTATGGCCTGTGGGGATTCAGAGTCTATCGCCGCGATATTGTATAAAGCCGTGTTCCCCTGCCCTTCGACTGCCCGCAGGGCGGGCGCTCAGGATAAACTTCCGCCATAGGCGGAAGGCGGGGGTCCATCTTCGGCCGGTTCCATCTCGAAACCACCGC
>NZ_MEFH01000096.1:0-18079 GCF_001725095.1 Sphingopyxis sp. SCN 67-31
GACCCACCGTTGGAACCCGCGCATGAAGCCGTATATCTTCGGCGCGCGCAACGGCATCCACATCCTCGACCTGTCGCAGACCGTGCCGCTCTTCGCGCGCGCGCTCGACTTCGTTTCCTCGACCGCGGCTGCGGGCGGCAAGGTGCTGTTCGTCGGCACCAAGCGCCAGGCGCAGGGGCCGATCGCCGACGCCGCGCGCGCATCGGGTCAGCATTTCGTCAACCACCGCTGGCTGGGCGGCATGCTCACCAACTGGAAGACGATCTCCAATTCGATCCGCCGCCTCAAGACGCTCGAGGAACAGCTTGCGGGCGACACCTCGGGCCTCACCAAGAAGGAAGTGCTCAACAGGACGCGCGAGCGCGACAAGCTCGAACTGAGCCTTGGCGGCATCCGCGACATGGGCGGCATTCCCGACGTGATGTTCGTGATCGACGCGAACAAGGAAGAGCTGGCGATCAAGGAAGCGAATGTCCTGGGCATCCCGGTCGTCGCGATCCTCGATTCGAACGTCTCGCCCGACGGCATCGCCTTCCCGGTTCCGGCGAACGATGACGCCGCGCGCGCCATCCGCCTTTACTGCGAAGCGGTCGCCCAGGCGGCGACCCGCGGCGGCCAGCAGGCGCGCGTCGATCGCGGCGAGGACCTCGGCGCGGCGGTCGAGCCGATCGCCGAGCCCGTGCTCACCGAGGCCCCGGCGACCGAGGACGAGCAGGTTCCGGCCGAAGCGGCTGCCGAAACCGAGCGTCAGAGCGACGCGTAAGCGCGTTGCGTGACGGGCCGGCGCCGCGACAGGCGCCGTCCCTGTCATCCTCCTGTCTTGTCGCGCCGCCATGCGCGCGGCGCAGCGGCGGGCCGATCCGATGGCCCGCCCCCTTTTGGAAAGGATCACCCCATGGCTGAGATCACGGCCGCCCTCGTCAAGGAACTGCGCGAACGCACCGGCGCGGGCATGATGGATTGCAAGAAGGCGCTCGCCGAGAATGACGGCGACATCGAAGCGTCGATCGACTGGCTGCGCACCAAGGGGCTTGCCGCCGCCGCCAAGAAGGCCGGCCGTGTCGCTGCCGAGGGGCTGGTCGGCGTCGTCACCGACGGCACCCGCGGCGCGATGGTCGAGGTCAACAGCGAGACCGACTTCGTCGCCAAGAACGAACAGTTCCAGGGCTTCGTCCGCGACGTGACCCAGGTTGCGCTGGCCGGCGACATCGCCGACATCGACGCGCTGGGCGCCGCCGCCTATCCCGCGGGCGGCTCCGTCGCCGAGGCGCTGACGCAGAACATCGCCACGATCGGCGAGAATCAGTCGCTCCGCCGCGTCGCCATCCTCTCGGTCGGCTCGGGCGTCGTCACCGGCTATGTCCACAATGCCGCCGCGCCGGGTCTCGGCAAGATCGGCGTGCTCGTCGCGCTCGAATCGAGCGCCGGCGCCGATGTCCTCGAACCGCTTGGCAAGCAGCTTGCCATGCACGTCGCCGCCGCCAACCCGCTCGCGCTCAACGGCGACGAACTCGACGCCGAACTGATCGCCCGCGAGCGCGCGATCGCCGAGGAAAAGGCCGCCCAGTCGGGCAAGCCCGCCGATATCGTCTCGCGCATGGTCGACGGCACGATCGCCAAGTTCCGCAAGGAAAACGCGCTGCTGTCGCAGCCCTTCGTGATCGACGGCAAGACCCCGGTCGCCGAAGTCGTCGCCGCCGCCGGCAAGGACGTCGGCGCGGACATCACCCTCAAGGGCTTCGTGCGCTTCCAGCTTGGCGAAGGCATCGAGAAGGAAGAGAGCGACTTCGCCGCCGAAGTCGCCGCTGCCGCCGGCCGCTGATGACGATCCGCGGCTGCCGCCCGATCGGTGCGGCAGTCCGCTTGGCAATGGCGCGCACTCTGACTAGGGTGCGCGCCATTGGTTTTTCGACCCCTTGGTGAAGGTTCTCCTCGACATGGCATTGCCCGGCATGAAACGCATCCTGCTCAAGCTGTCGGGCGAGGCGTTGATGGGCACGACGCCGTTCGGGATCGACCCCGACACGGTCGCGAGCATGGCGGCCGAGGTCAAGGCGGCGAAGGACCGCGGCCTTGAAATCTGCCTCGTCATCGGCGGCGGCAACATCTTCCGCGGCATGGCTGGCGCGGCGAAGGGCATGGACCGCGCGCAGGCCGACTATATGGGGATGCTCGCGACGGTGATGAACGCGCTGGCGATGCAGAATGCGCTCGAACAGCTCGGCGTGGAGACGCGTGTCCAGTCGGCGATCGAAATGGACAAGGTGTGCGAGCCCGTCATCCGCCGCCGCGCCGAACGCCATATGGAAAAGGGGCGGGTGGTGATCTTCGCCGCCGGCGTCGGCGCGCCCTATTTCACCACCGACAGCGGCGCGGCGCTGCGCGCGGCGGAGATGAAGTGCGACGCACTGCTGAAGGGCACCAGCGTCGACGGCGTCTATAATGCCGATCCCAAGCAGGACCCGACGGCGGTGCGTTACGACCGGCTCGGCTACGACCGCGTGCTTGCCGACAATCTGAAGGTGATGGACGCGAGCGCGGTGGCGCTGTGCCGCGACAATCAGATTCCGATTGTCGTGTTCAACATCCGCGAACCCGGCAATCTGGCCCGCGTGCTGGCAGGCGATGGCGTATGCACCGTCGTGGGCGACGCGGCCTGAGACTGCATAGAAGAGGACAAGACGATGGCGAAATATGACAAGGCCGACCTCGATCGCCGCATGCACGGCGCGGTCGAATCGCTCAAGCACGACCTTGCGGGGCTGCGCACCGGCCGCGCGCATACGGCGCTGCTCGATCCGGTGACGGTCGAGGTCTATGGCTCGCACATGCCGCTCAACCAGCTTGCGTCGATCAGCGCGCCCGAACCGCGGATGCTGTCGGTGCAGGTGTGGGACAAGTCGAACGTCGGCCCGGTCGACAAGGCGATCCGCGCTGCCGGCCTGGGCCTGAACCCGATCGTCGACGGTCAGGTGCTGCGCCTGCCGATCCCCGAGATGACGCAGGAGCGCCGCAAGGAACTGTCGAAGCTTGCCGGCCAATATGCCGAAAAGGCCCGCGTCGCGGTGCGCAACGTCCGCCGCGACGGGATGGACGCGCTGAAGCAGGACGAGAACAAGAAGGAAATCAGCGAGGACGAGCGCAAGCGGTCGGAGACCGAGGTGCAGAAGCTGACCGATTCGGTCATCGCCGAAATCGACGCCGCCGCGAGCGCGAAGGAAAAGGAAATCCTCGGCTAGTGCCCTCCCGTCCCCGCCTCTCTTCCGTTCGCATCGAGCGAAGTCGAGATGCCCATCCTCGTTGCGCGATGCTGACGGGTGTCTCGACTTCGCTCGACACGAACGGATTCTGAAGGCGCTCTCGTGACCACCCCCTCCCACGGCGCACGGCATGTCGCCATCATCATGGACGGCAATGGCCGTTGGGCGAAGAAGCGCTTTCTGCCCCGCGTCGCCGGCCACAAGGCCGGGGTCGAGGCGGTGCGCAACATCGTACGCGCCGCGGCCGAGATGGAATTGGAGGCGATGACGCTCTACGCCTTCTCCTCGGAAAACTGGAAGCGGCCCGAGGAAGAGGTCAGCGATCTGATGGGGCTGATGAAGCGCTTCATCCTGAGCGATCTCGACGAATTCGCCGCCAACGACGTCCGGCTCAAGGTCATCGGCGACTGGCGCGCGCTGGCGCCCGACGTCGTCGCGCTGATCGAGGATGCGATCGCGCGCACCGCGGGGAACAGCCGCACGACGCTGGCCGTCGCGCTCAACTATGGCGCGCAGGACGAACTGGTGCGCGCCGCGCGCGCGGCCGCCGCAGAGGGCGGGATCAGCGCGCAGGCGATCGAGGCCCACCTCGACACGGCCGGCCTGCCGCCGCTCGACCTGCTCATCCGGACCTCGGGCGAGGTGCGGCTGTCGAATTTCCTGCTTTGGCAATCGGCCTATGCCGAGCTCTATTTCACCGATACGCTCTGGCCCGATTTCAAGCCGGCCGACCTGCGGGCGGCGCTCGACCATTTTGCGCGGCGCGAACGCCGCTTCGGGGGATTGTGACGATGGCGGCAGCAAAATCGGATCTGGGCGTCCGCGTCGGCTCGGCGATCGTCCTCTTCGCGATCGCGGGCGCGGCACTGTGGTTCGGCGGCATCGCCTTCGGGCTGCTGCTCCTTGTCGGCGCGGCGCTTTTGCTCGTCGAATGGTTCGCGCTCGTCCGCGCCATGTCGCTCGGCGGCGGCGCACGCGGGGCATTGACGCTGCTCGGTCCGCTGCTCGTGCTCGGCGCGGTGGGCGGTCTCTGGCATATCCGCGACCAATTGGGCGTCACCGCGGCGCTGTGGGTATTCGGCATGGTCTGGGCGACCGACATCGGCGCCTATTTCGCCGGCCGCGCTTTCGGGGGCGCCCGGCTTGCTCCGGCGATCAGTCCGTCGAAGACCTGGTCGGGACTGTTCGGCGGCATGATCGCGGCGCTGGTGGCCAGCGCGACGATCGGCGACCGCGCGGGGGTCGTCGGCATTCCGCTGTGGATCGGCCTGTTCATGGGGCTGCTCGCACAACTCGGCGACCTGGGCGAAAGCTGGATGAAGCGCCGCGCCGGCGTCAAGGATTCGGGCAGCCTGATTCCCGGCCATGGCGGCATCTTCGACCGTGTCGACGGCTTGCTGCCGGTGGCGCTGGTGCTCGGCGCACTGGCTTTCGCGGGACAGATCGCGGTGCGGGCGGCGGGCTGAGATGACGCGCCGCCTCTCGCTCTTCGGCGCCACGGGGTCGGTCGGCCAGTCGACCCTCGATCTCGTCCGCCGCGATGGAGAGGCATGGCGGGTGACGGTCCTGACCGCGAACCGCGACGTCGCCGAACTCGCGAAGCTGGCGCTCCAATTCCGGCCCGACGTCGCGGTGATCGCCGACGAGACGCGTTATCCGGCGCTGAGGGCTGCGCTGGCCGGAACGGGCATCGAGGCGGCGGCGGGCGCCGACGCACTCGTCGAGGCGGCGCGGTGCCCGGCCGATCTCGTCATGGCGGCGATCGTCGGCACCGCCGGCCTCGCGCCGACGATGGCTGCGCTCGAAGCGGGCACCGACGTCGCGCTCGCCAACAAGGAAGCGCTGGTGTCCGCGGGTGCGCTGATGACCGCGACCGCCCGCGCGTCGGGTGCGACGATCCTGCCCGTCGATTCAGAGCATAATGCGATCTTCCAGTGCCTGGCGGGCGGACGCATCGAGCAGGTGCGCCGGATCATCCTGACCGCGAGCGGCGGTCCCTTCCGCACCATGACGGCGGAAGCGATGGCACACGTCACCCCGGCGCAGGCGGTTGCGCATCCCAACTGGTCGATGGGCGCGAAGATCAGCGTCGATTCGGCGACGATGATGAACAAGGGGCTCGAACTGATCGAGGCACATCACCTCTTTCCGGTGGGCCTCGATCGGATCGAAATCCTCGTCCATCCGCAGTCGGTGATCCACAGCCTCGTCGAATATGTCGATTGTTCGACGCTCGCGCAGCTCGGCTCGCCCGACATGCGCATCCCGATTGCCTCTGCACTTGCGTGGCCGCAGCGCATGGCCACGCCGTGCGCGCCGCTCGACCTTCCCGCCATCGCCCGGCTCGATTTCGAGGCGCCCGACGAGGCGCGCTTTCCCGCGACTGCGCTCTGCCGAGCCGCCATTGCAGAAGGCGGCGCGCGACCGGCGCAGCTCAATGCCGCGAACGAGACGGCCGTCGCCGCTTTCCTCGGCGGACGCATCGCCTTTCCCGCGATCGTCGATACGGTAAAGCGGGTGCTCGACGCCGATGCGCCGGCGGTGCCGGCATCGCTTCAGGACATATTCAGCGTCGATGCCGCATCGCGCACGACCGCGCAGCATTTTGTGGACCAGCTCGAACATGCTTGACGTGCCGCCCTGGCTCTATCTGATCGCCTTCCTGATCGTCCTCGGGCCGCTCGTGTTCGTGCACGAATATGGGCATTATATCGTCGGCCGCTGGTGCGGGGTGAAGGCCGACACCTTCTCGATCGGTTTCGGGCGCCGGATATTCGGCTGGACCGACAGGCGCGGCACCGAATGGAAGGTCGGCTGGCTGCCGCTCGGCGGCTATGTCCAGTTCGCCGGCGACCGCGATGCGGTGAGCCAGCCCGATGCCGAATGGCAATCGCTGCCCGAGGCCGAGCGCGCGCACAGCTTTCCCGCGCAGCCGGTGTGGAAGCGCGCGCTAATCGTCCTCGCCGGGCCACTGACCAATTTCCTGTTCGCCATCGCAATCTTCGCGGCCTTTGCCATGGTTTACGGCGTCGCGACGACCCCGCCGGTGATCGGCGCGATCGAAGCGGGCAGCGCGGCGGACAAGGCGCAACTCGAGGTCGGCGACCGCATTGCCCGGATCAACGGACGTGCGATCGAGGATTTTATGGACATCCCCATGGCCGTTGCCTTCGACCTCGGCCGGCCGGTGGAAATCGGGATCGAGCGCGGCGGCGAGCAGCGGACCCTCACGCTGCGCCCGCGGATCGTGACCGAGACCGATCGCTTCGGGAACAAGGCCGAGCGCGCGATCATCGGCATCCGCCCGGTGGCGCCGGTCTATACCACGGTCGGACCGGTCGAGGCGCTGACTGCCGGCACCGCGCAGACCTGGGGCCTTGTTCGGATGACCGGCAAGATTCTCGGCCAGTTCGTGACTGGCCAGCGCTCGGTCAAGGATATGGGCGGGCCGCTGCGGATCGCGAAGCAGTCGGGCGAGATGGCGACGCTCGGCGTGGCGTCGCTGATCTTCTTCATCGCCTTCGTGTCCATCAATCTGGGGTTCATAAACCTGTTGCCATTGCCGATGCTCGATGGCGGCCATCTTCTCTTCCATGCCTATGAAGCGGTCCGGCGGCGCCCGGCGCCGCTGCAGGCGCAGGAATGGGCCTTTCGATTTGGTTTTGCGGTGGTCGTGACCCTGATGCTGGTCGTGACTTTCAACGATTTGGGCTCATTCGGCCTGTGGGATCGGATCGCCCGCTTGATTGGATAGCCGGTCTGGGGCAGGAGAGCGCGCAGGTCCGCGTTCGGCGGGTTGATCGCTTCGAGTTATTTTTGCGGGATGAACAGCGTGGCTTCACACAAATCTATGGCGCGGGCGCAGGTGTCGGCTCTCCTTATGGCGGGGACGATGCTGGCATGGCCCGCCGCGCTGCTGGCGCAGGAAGTCGCGCCGCCGGTTGTTCCGGCCCCGACGGTTCCGATCCCCTCGCCGGAAGCGGTGCCCGCGGCCTCGACCGTGCAGTCGATCACGGTGACGGGCAACCAGCGGCTCGAGGCGCAGACGATCCTCTCCTATCTCCGCCTGCGCGTCGGCCAGCCCTATGACCGCGCGACGCTCGACCAGGCGCTCAAGGACCTTGCGGCGACGGAGCTGTTCAAGGATTTCCAGATCACCGACAACAATGGGGCGCTGACCATCCAGGTCACCGAAAACCCGGTGATCAACCGCGTCATCCTGGAAGGCAACAAGCGCCTGAAGGAAGACAAGATTCGGCCCGAGATCAAGCTCGCGCCGCGCCAGATCTTCACCCGGTCGAAGGTCCGCGCCGATGTCGCGCGCATCATCGAACTCTACAAGCGCCAGGGTCGTTTCGCCGCGACCGTCGATCCCAAGATGGTCACGCTCGACCAGAACCGCGTCGACGTGGTGTTCGAGATCAACGAGGGACCGAAATCGAAGGTCCGCCAGATCAACATCATCGGCAACGAGAAATTCAGCGACGGTGAACTCAAGGGAGAGATGGCGACCAAGGAATCGGGGCTGCTCACCATCCTGTCGTCGAATACGACCTACGATCCCGACCGCCTCGCCTATGACCAGCAGAAGCTGCGACTGTTCTACCTGCAGAACGGCTATGCGGACTTCCGCGTCATTTCTGCTGTCGCCGAACTGACGAGCAACAAGCAGGATTTCATCATCACCTATGTCGTCGAGGAGGGCGAGCGGTACAAGTTCGGCGACATCGACGTGAAGAGCCAGATCCGCGATTTCCAGCCGGAGACGCTGAAGCGCCTGCTGCCGATGACCACCGGCGACTGGTACGACGCCAAGCAGGTCGAGGACACGGTCGAAAGCCTCAGCGAGACCGCGGGCCTGTTCGGCTATGCCTTTGCCGACATCAACCCTGAGTTCCGCCGCGATCCCGACAACCGGACGATGTCGATCACCTTCGACGTCGCCGAAAGCCCGCGCACCTATGTCGAGCGGATCGACGTCAACGGCAACACGCTGACCCACGACAAGGTGGTTCGCCGCGAATTCCGCCTGAACGAGGGCGACGCCTTCAACAGCTTCGGGATCAAGCGCACCCAGAACCGCATCAACAGCCTCGGCTATTTCCAGGAGAATCTGGAGATCGACCGCAAGGAAGGGAGCGAACCCGACCGCATCGTCCTCGAAACCAATGTCCAGGAAAAGCCGACCGGCGAACTGTCGCTCTCGGCCGGCTTCTCGTCGATCGAAAGCTTCCTGCTCCAGGCATCGATCCGCCAGCGCAACTTCCGCGGTCTCGGGCAGCAATTGTCGGCGTCGGTCAATTATTCGAGCTATTCCAAGTCGATCGAGCTCGGCTTTACCGAGCCCTATCTGTTCGACCGCAATATCTCGATCGGCGGCAGCATCTATCGCCGCGACCTCAATTCGTTCAACTTCATCGGCAATGATCGCCAGACGACCTTCGAGCAGACGACGACGGGCTTCCAGCTCAACGCCGGGGTGCCGCTGACCGAGTTCATGTCCTTCTTCGGACGTTACAGCCTCAATTACGACGATGTTTCGCTCGACGAGCGACTTTATTATTTCGGCGGCGAGTGCGATCCGTTGGTTGCGGGTCGCTATCTGTGCGATGCGATCGGCAAGCGCACGACCTCGCTCGTCGGCTTCACGCTCGCTTATGACGACCGCGACAATCGCCTGCGCCCGACGCGCGGCCAGTCGTTCAGCATCAGCCAGGATTTTGCGGGGCTGGGGGGCAGCGTCAAATATGTTCGCACCCGGGCCGCGGCGAGCAAGCACTTCAACCTCGGCAGCCGCTTCATCCTCAATGTGTCGGCAGAGGGCGGCTATATCTATCCGCTCGGCGGGCGCCCGACGCCGACCAGCGACAAGGTGCGCCTGACCGACCGCTTCTTCCTGGGCGAACCGCAGATGCGCGGCTTCGACATCCGCGGCGTCGGCCCGCGCGTCATCCGCTACGGCAATGTCGACCTGACCGACCCGGCGAACCCGATCCTCGACACCAGCCTGTCGAAACGCAACGGCCGGATCGACGACTCGCTGGGCGGCCGCGCTTATTATCAGGGCCGTCTGGAGGTCGACATTCCGCTCGGCACCGGCGCGAAGGAACTGGGGCTGCGTCCGTCGGTGTTCCTCGACGTCGGGTCGGTGTGGAGCGTTAAGCGCCCGACGCTGACGACGCTCGCCGATTTCCGGGAGACTGATCCGAACGCGCCGGGCTTTGGCCTGACCAAATATCTCTGTCGCAACGCGGCCACCGGGCAGCGGGTGTTCGCGACCGAAACGCCCAACGCCGACGGAACCCCTTCCGGTCAATATCAGACCTGCGATACCGCGAACGGCTTCTCGGCCCTCGCACCGTTCGAGGAACGCTTCTATGGCGATACCTGGATGCCGCGCGTCGCGATCGGCGCCGGGGTCAACTGGAATTCTCCCTTCGGTCCGTTCCGCATCGACTTCGCCTATGCCCTCCGAAAAGAAGAGGGTGACGATACCAAACGCTTCTCATTCAACGTAGGAACCCAATTCTGATGAAGAAAATTTTTGTCGCTTCGGCGCTGGCGATCGCCAGCCTTTCGGTCTCGCCGATGTTCGCTGCGCCCGCCGCCGCGCAGGCGCGCTCCACGGCGGTCGCCGACGTGCGCGTGGCCGCCGCCAAGTCGAACGCCTTCACCACCGCGTCGCAGCAGATCCAGACCACCTACAAGGCGCAGATCGACCAGCAGGAATCGCGCGGCCAGACGCTGCAGGCAGAGCTCAACGTGCTGGTAGCCAAGTATAACGAGGAAGCGAAGAAGACGCCGCAGAACCAGGCAGCGCTTCAGGCGGCGGCGAAGGCGGTGCAGGACAAGCGCCAGTCCGCCAGCGAGGAACTCGGCCGCATCGGCGCGCCGGTCGATCTCGCCATCGCCTATGTCGAGGATCAGATCAGCGTCCGCATGAACGAGGCGATCAAGGCTGCGATGACCGCGAAGAAGGTCGATCTGCTGCTCAATCCGGATGCGGTTCTGGCGCGCGAGACCAATGTCGACATCACCGATGCCGTCGTGACCGAGCTCAACCGCATCCTGCCGAGCGTGACGATCACGCCGCCGGCCGGCTACCAGCCCGGCCAGCTGGTCCAGCAGCGCAACCAGCAGCTGATGGACGCCGCGCGCGCGCAGCAGGGCACGGCCGCTCCGGCGGCGCCGGCGAACGGCAGCCAGCCGACGACGCGTTAAGCCGATGAGCGACGGCGAACAGGCTGCGGAAACGCTGGGGCCGGTCGACATCCGGCGCATCCTCAGCCTGTTGCCGCATCGCTATCCGATGCTGTTCGTCGACCGGGTGGAATCGATGGTCAGGGACCGGTCGATCCACGCGGTCAAGGCGGTGACGATCAACGAGCCCTTCTTTCAGGGGCATTTCCCCGGCCGGCCGATCATGCCGGGCGTCCTCATCGTCGAGGCGCTTGCGCAGGCGGGTGGGGTGCTGGCGATCGAGTCGCTCGGGCTCGCCGGCACCGGTAAGCTCGTCTATTTCATGGGCATCGACGGGGTGAAATTCCGCAAGCCGGTCGAGCCGGGCTGCCTGCTCGACCTGCACGTCACGATCCTTCAGGCGAAACGCACCATCTGCAAGTTCGAGGGCAAGGCGATGCTCAACGGACAGGTGGCGACCGAGTGCCAGTTCACCGCGATGATCGCCGACCCGCCGGAGGAATAAGAGGCTGACCCTGCTGCATCGTCACCCCGGACTTGATCGGCAATTATCCCCTTTCGACAGGTAAGCGTTCCCCGGCGAAAGCCGGGGTCCAGCTAAGTGTGCCTGCCTCGCATGGACCCCGGCTTTCGCCGGGGATCACCAGCGTCCTTGTCTCAAGGGTATAAACGCCGACTTGATCGGGGGGCCATTCGGCACTTCATCGCGGGCGCGGCGAGAATGGATGCCGGTCCAAGTCCGGCGTGACGCCAGAGAGAGGGGTCGGGTGTTGCATTTCCCCCCATTGCCCCCTAAAGGCGCGGGCTTCGCGTCTCCGGGCGCACAGACTCACGCGGCTGGTCGGAAACCAGCGGCACAGGAGCAGACGAGATGAAAAAAGACCTTCACCCCGACTATCACATGATCACGGTCAAGATGACCGATGGCACCGAATATCAGACGCGCTCGACCTGGGGCAGCGAAGGCGATGTGCTGACGCTCGACATCGACCCGACCGCGCACCCGGCATGGACCGGCGGCAACCAGCGCCTGCTCGATCAGGGCGGCCAGGTCGCGAAGTTCAACAAGCGCTTCGGCGGCCTCACCCTCAAGCGCTAAAGCGCTTTTCCCCTCCCGCTCGCGGGAGGGGCAGCGGGACTTGCGAACCTGTTCGCCAGTCGCAGCGGGGTGGGCATCGGAGCATCGCGCCTTATCGCGGCCTCCACCCCGATCTCTCTCTTTTCAGGGGAGGGCTCTACGCCGTCAGAATCTTCGCAAGCGCGCTTTGCCACCCGGCAAGGCGCGCTTCGCGTTTCTGCGCGTCGAGCGCCGGGGTGAAGCGCGTCGTGCGGCCGCGCATCGTCCGTGCCGCCTCGGCAAGGTTCGGATACAGGCCCGCGCCCGTCGCGGCCAGCATTGCGGCGCCGAGCGCCGTGCTTTCGACGAAGTCCGGACGTTCGACCACCAGCCCCAGCATGTCGGCCAGATCCTGCGCCATCCAGTTGTTCGCTGCCATGCCGCCATCGATGCGAAGGTCGGCCCAGTCGACGCCGTCGGCCGCGAAGGCGGTCTTGAGGTCGTGCGCCTGATAGGCCTGCGCCTCGAGCGCGGCGCGCGCGACATGCGCCTTGCTGCTTGCGAAGCTGAGCCCCGACAGCGCGGCGAGCGCATCGGGGCGCCAGTGCGGGGCGCCGAGCCCGGACAGGGCAGGGATCAGATAGACGCCGCCATTGTCGGACACCGACCGGGCCAGTCCTTCGCTCTCGCCGGCGCTCGCGAGCAGTCCCAATCCGTCGCGCAGCCACTGGATCAGGCTGCCGGCGACGAACACCGATCCTTCGAGGGCATAGCTGCGCCGGTCGCCTTCCTGCACCAGCACCGTGGCCAGCAGGCGGTTCGCCGAATGCGGGCGCGTCTCTCCGCTCGCCGACAGGATGAAGGCGCCGGTGCCGAAGGTCGCCTTGGTCTGGCCGGGGGCAAGGCACGCCTGGCCGATCGTCGCCGCCTGTTGGTCGCCCGCCATGCCGCAGATCGGAATGGCGCCGCCGAACAGCGCGGGATCGGTGGCGCCGACCCGGGTCGTGCAGCCCACGATCTCGGGCAGCAGGCCCATCGGTACGCCCAGCAGGTCGCACAGACCGGCATCCCAGCCGCCCGCCCCGTCGATCTTCATCAGCAGCGTGCGGGACGCGTTGGTCGCATCGCTGACATGGACGCCGCCGGTCAGGCGGAAAACGAGATAGGATTCGATCGTTCCGACCGCGAGCCGGTCGCCCGCCTCGCGTAACTGCGGCCAGTTTTCGAGCGCCCAGCCGATCTTGCTTCCCGAAAAATAGGGATCGAGCAGCAGGCCGCTGCGCTCCTGCACCGTCGCTTCGTGCCCCGCTTCCTTGAGCGCGGCGCAGGCGGCGGCGGTGCGCCGATCCTGCCAGACGATTGCGCGCGCAAGCGGTGCGCCGGTCGCCCGGTCCCAGAACACCACCGTCTCTCGCTGGTTGGTGATGCCGATCGCGGCGATCCGGTCGGCGCCGCCCGCCTTGTCGATCATCGTCCGCGTGCAGGCGAGCGTGGCCTGCCAGATTTCCTCGGCATCATGCTCGACCAGGCCGGGGCCGGGATAATGCTGCCGGAACTCGCGCTGTGCGCCACCCAGCGGCGTGCCGTCGGCGGCGAACAGCATCGTGCGCGTCGAGGTGGTGCCTTCGTCGATGACGATGATGTTTTCGGGCACCTGAATCTCCTCGGTTCGTGCTCGGCTTGTCGAAACCCTGTTCTTTTCTTTCGATTAGCAATGAAGAAAGAACGGCTCTTCGACAAGCTCGGGGCGAACGGGTTTTTGGACGAGGCTTCGGGTTCACGCAATCATCTTGCAATTTTGCGCAATATCCGCCATATGCTTGTGCAGCGCAGCATGGCGGCAGCAGGCCGCCCTCCACCGGCAGCGTGATTTTCCCGCCCGCGACAGGGTTGGACGAGCCGGTTGCGCTGAGTCCCTTGAGGCACCCTTTCACGCGGGTCGTTTCGAACCCGCCCGCCGTGCGCGGCCGTTTTGCGGCGCGTCCACGGCTTTATCGTGAGTAGATTATCAAAATGGAATTCAAAGACTTCGGCCTCCACGCCGACATCGAGCGTGCGCTGACGGCCAAGCGCTATACCCAGCCGACGCCGATTCAGAGCCAGGCGATCCCCGTTCTGCTCGAAGGGCGCGACCTGTGCGGTATCGCGCAGACCGGCACCGGCAAGACGGCGGCCTTCTCGCTGCCTTCGCTCGACTATATGCTGTCGAACCCGCGCCCGCGCACTCCGCGCGGTTGCCGCATGCTCGTCCTGTCGCCGACCCGCGAACTGGCGGCGCAGATCGCGCAGAGCTGCCGCGACTACGGCCGTTTCACCAAGCTCAGTGTTGCGACGGTGTTCGGCGGCGTGCCGATCAATCGCCAGATTCGCGACCTGTCGCAGGGCGTCGACATCCTCGTCGCGACGCCGGGCCGGCTGCTCGACCTGGTCGACCAGCGCGCGCTGCGCCTCGACGACGTCGAAATCTTCGTCCTCGACGAGGCCGACCAGATGATGGACATGGGCTTCATCCATTCGCTGCGCCGCGTCGCCAAGATCCTGCCGAAGCAGCGCCAGAATCTCTTCTTCTCGGCAACGATGCCGAAGGAGATCGCGGCGCTCGCGCAGCAGTTCCTGCACGACCCCGTCACCGTCTCGGTGGCGCCGCAGGCGACGACCGCGGAAAAGATCCGCCAGCGCGTCACCTTCGTCGAGCAGAAGGAGAAGCAGGCGCTGCTCCATCACGTCCTGCGCAGTGAGGAAATCGACCGCGCGCTGATCTTCACGCGCACCAAGCACGGCGCCGACCGCGTCGTCCGCCATCTGAAAGGCGCGGGGATCGACGCCTTTGCGATCCATGGCAACAAGAGCCAGGGACAGCGCACCACGGCGCTTCAGGCCTTCCGCTCTGGGCAGGTGCGGCTGCTCGTCGCGACCGACATCGCGGCGCGCGGCATCGACGTGTCCGGAGTCAGCCATGTCATCAACTTCGAGATTCCGAACGTCCCCGAACAATATGTCCACCGGATCGGCCGCACCGCGCGCGCTGGGGCGGAGGGCATCGCGATCAGCTTCGTCGCGCCCGACGAGCGCACCTATCTGCGTGACATCGAACGCGTGACGCGGACCCGCGCCGAGCCGGTTTCGCTGCCCGACGGCTTTACGGAGATGGTTCGTAACCTGCCCAAGCCCGCCCAGCCGCCGCGCAATACCGGCGGCAAGGGCCGCGATCCGCAGCGCCAGCGCGAAGATGCGCTGCGCAAGAAGGCGGACGGCGCCCCGTCGCGCGGTCCGCGCCGCGAAGCGGCGGGCGAGGGCGCACAGCCCCAGCGCAAGCGCCGTTTCCGGCCGCGTCGCGGCGGCGTCGGCGCGCACAAGGGCGCGGTCCAGCGCGTCGGCTGACGCCGGCAACCTCGTCCGCTCCCGATCCTTTCCCGACCGCCGCCGATTGACGTGCCGTTCCGGCACGTTAGGGTCGGCGGGGGTCTGGGGAGGCGTAATGATCGACGAGGACGAGTTCGAACCGCTGCCGCCGCGGCGGCCCTTGCTACGCCGCAAGCGCGTCCTGATTCCGCTCGGGCTGCTGCTCGCGCTCGTCGCGCTGTTCCTCGCCCTGCGCACCCCCGACACCGATCGCGACGCGATGATCGCCCGATATGGCGGCGCGGACGCACAGTTTGCGGTGGGGCCGGCGGGGCAGCGCATCCATTATCGCGATCAGGGAAAGCGCGATGCGGAGGCGCTCGTCCTGCTGCACGGGTCGAACAGCAGCCTTCAGACGTGGGAGCCGCTGGTCCGGCGGCTGGGCGATCGCTATCGCATCGTCACGCTCGACCTGCCGGGGCACGGTCTGACCGGCGGCACTCCCGACAAGGACTATAGCGCCGACGGCATGATCGCCGCGGTCGATGTCGTTGCCGCGCGGCTCGATCTCGATCGCTTCGTGCTCGGCGGCAATTCGATGGGCGGTTGGGTGGCATGGCGTTATGCGCTCGCTCGTCCCGATCGCATCGACGCGCTGCTGCTGCTCGACGCCGCGGGGATGCCGCTGCGCGCCGGTGAAAAGCCTCCGCCGTCGAACATCGGCTTTCGCCTGCTGCAATATCCGCTCGGGCGCTGGCTGGCGGCGCAGATCACGCCGCGCTCGCTGGTCGAACGGTCGCTGCGCGGATCGGTGGAGCGGCAGGATATCGTCACCGACGCGATGATCGACCGCTATTGGAATCTTCTGCGCTTCCCCGGCAATCGCGAGGCGACCTCGCTGCGTGCGACGCTCGACCGCGAACCCGCGATGGCGGACCGCATCGGCGCGATCGCGGCACCGACGCTGATCCTGTTCGGCAAGCAGGACCGGTTGATAAACCCCAGCGCGGCGCAGACTTTCCATGAACGCATCGCGGGGTCGGAGGTGGTGATGCTCGACGGCGTCGGCCATCTGCCGATGGAGGAGGCGCCCGACGCGACCGCCACCGCGATCGCCGATTTCCTCAAGCGGCGGCTCGTTGCTCCGCCCGCGCCGGCTGGTCGAGAAACGCCCTGATCCGCGCCGCGACCGACGTGGCGTGAGTGAAGGGAAAAAGGTGCGACCCTGGCACGATTTCCAGCGTGGCGCCTTCGATCAGGTCGGCAATCGCCCGGCCGTGGCTGGCGGGCACCACGCCGTCGCGCTCGCCCATCAGCACCAGCGTCGGCAGCGCCCTCAGCCGGGGCAGCATCGGCGCGCTCGTCCATCCGGCCATCGCCATCGCCTGATAGGACAGGCCGAGCGGCGTCGCGGTCGGCAGCCGCAGGCCGCTCGCGAGCATATCGTCGTCGAGCAGCGCGGCCCAGCCGATCCCCGGCGCCGCGACGGTGGGGGTGGTCGCCATCAGCACGAGGCGGCGGATTCGGCCGGGAAATTGCACCGCGACCTGCTGCGCCAGCGCGCCGCCCCAGCTGAAACCGGCGAGGTCGAGCTGTCGGTGCCCGAAGCGGTCGGCGATCTCCATGACCGTTGCCGCCATCGTCGGCGCCGCATAGGGTAGCAGCGCGTCGGGCGAGCCGCCGACTCCCGGCATGTCGAGCGTCCACACCTCGCGCTCGCCGATCCGGGCAAGCAGCGGCGCGGCCGCGGTGATGTCGGCGCCGATCCCGTTGAGGAACAGCAGGGGTGGTCCGCCCTTGCCCGCACGCCAGCGCGCGACGCGCAGCGTCAGGCCATAGACATGTTCGGTGCTGACGGACGGCCGCCCGCTGATCCTGCTCATAGCACACGCCTTGGCACAGCTTGACGCGGGGCGAAAGGGGTCCGCCTTCGCCGCCGCGGTTTGCCGCGCGGCGGTATTTCAGCCGTCCGCTGCCGCTCTGGCCGCTTTCTCGTAGCGCAGGCAGTCGAAGATTTTGGCGCCCGCGAGGAATACCGAGCCGCTGCACGCAGCGAGCAGCAGCTTGCCGCCGATACCGGGATATTGGTCCAGATAGATCATCCCGCGCGCCATCGCCCCCACGCCGAGCGCGTAGATGATCAGGCACGCCTCGAAGCGCGTCTTGATGACGAACAGCCGTCCGATTTTCTTCAACATCACCATCAGCATCGCCGCCATCCGAAGCAAGGGACGTGCCAGCGGCGCAAATCGGGGAATCGATGCCGCGGGCCGATGGTAAACTGTAAGCTAAGCCGACACCTTTGGAAAATAAAGCATTTACCTTGTTGCGGCTGGAAAACCCTCGCGTGTCGAATCAATCGGTTATCGGTAGCGCGAAAAACCGCCCTCGCCCCCACTATGCTCGGAGGTGCGTGATGGGCCTGCACGATGAAACCGCCGAGCGCTTCGAGCGCGAAGGACGGAGGGCCTACCGCGACGGGAAGGCGGGCAATCCATATCGTGCCGGGACCATGGCCCACGATCGCTGGGCGAAAGGGTTTATGGACGCGCTCCACGAAGCAGGGGAAACAGCATGACCGACCTATCCTCATTGATCGAACGGATAGAGGCCGGGGAAAACACCAACGCGCTTGACGTGTTGGTTGAGGTGGCTCTGTTCGAGCCGGACGAGGAGCATGCCTCCTGCCGCCCCAACGCTGCCGGAACCAAGGTGATCTACCGCAGCCACACCGGACTTGAGGCGACATATCTCGCCGCCGACTGGACGCTGCCCCCTATTCGGCCCGCAACTCTCGCCGCCCTCAAAGCAAGGAACCCCTCCCAATGAGCGGACTTCCGAAAATCACTTCAACTTATGCGATCATCGACGTGATGCGCGGGAGAAAGGCGCTGGCGGCTCGCCTCAAGAAGCATGGGCCTGTCCGCGTCCATATTGAGGCGGTCCTGACGGAGCCGTTCGGGAGCGACGACGGAGAGAGTATTGAGTTCAACGCTGATGTCGAGCGCATCAGCATTATTGAGGAACCCCTCCCATGAAGGATGAAGCGACACCCGAGCAACTGGCGATGGCGCGGAGGGTGGCAGATGAACTTATCCCTAACCCAGAGAACGAGAGCGTTGGGTCGTGTCCGTCAAGATGGTGTAAATTCGGCGTTGGCCACGGGTCATCGTCAGGCGGCCTTTGCTGTGATGTGCAAAGGCTGGATTTCCTCCTCGAT
>NZ_MEFH01000097.1:0-16545 GCF_001725095.1 Sphingopyxis sp. SCN 67-31
GCAGTCGAGACACCCATCAGCGTGGCGCAAGGCCGATGCGTGTCTCGACTGCGCTCGACACGAACGGATAAGGGGCGTTGCAGATTTATGGCACGCCGCTCTAGCCACTCCGTTCGTGCTGAGCTTGTCGAAGCACCGTCCTTCTCCTTGCAGCGCTGAAAGAAAGAACGGCCTTTCGACAAGCTCAGGGCGACCGGGTCGGATTTATGGCTTGCCGGTCCAGCAAACGACATAAAGGCCTTCCATTTTCTTCTGCGCCCCTGCGCGAATTTCCTTCTCCGCGCCGCCACCTGATACTTCCAAAACCTTGCCCAACGGCGATCACGGGCCTAGGGCGACGGCGACTCCTTCCATCCCCTGCCGAGGCTCCCCCATGACCGATCTCGTTCCCGTCCGCCGTGCGCTCCTTTCCGTCAGCGACAAGGCGGGTCTCGCCGATCTGGCCGCCGCGCTCGGCCGTCATGGGGTCGAGCTGGTGTCGACCGGCGGCACCGCAAAGGCGCTGCGCGACGCGGGGCACGCGGTCCTCGACGTCGCCGACCTCACCGGCTTTCCCGAGATGATGGACGGGCGCGTCAAGACGCTGCATCCGACCGTGCACGGCGGCATCCTCGCGGTGCGCGACGACGCCGCTCACGTCGCCGCGATGGACGCGCACAGCATCGGCGGCATCGACCTGGTCGTCGTCAACCTCTACCCCTTCGCCGCCACCGTCGCGAAAGGCGCGCCGCGCGAGGAGATCATCGAGAATATCGACATCGGCGGACCGGCGATGGTGCGGTCGGCGGCGAAGAACCACGCCTTCGTCGGCATCGTCACCGAGCCCGAGGATTATGCCGCGCTGATCGCGGAACTGGACGCCAACGACGGTGCGACCACCCTCGCTCTGCGCAAGCGGCTCGCCGCGACCGCCTTTGCCCATACCGCGACCTATGACGGGATGATCGCGCAGTGGTTCGCCTTCGCCGACCAGGGCAAGCTATTCCCCGACACGCTGCCGCTGACCGCGACGCTGTCGGCCGAACTGCGCTATGGCGAAAATCCGCACCAGCAGGCGGCGCTCTACCTTCCCGCCGGCCCCGCCGCGCGCGGTATCGCGCAGGCCGAGCAGGTGCAGGGCAAGGCGCTCAGCTACAACAACATCAACGACGCCGACGCCGCGCTCGACCTTGTCGCCGAGTTCCGCGAGGCCGACCCGACCTGCGTCATCGTCAAGCATGCCAATCCGTGCGGCGTCGCGACCGCTGCGACGCTGACCGCGGCGTGGGACGCGGCGCTCGCCTGCGACAGCGTCTCGGCCTTCGGCGGCATCGTCGCGCTCAACCGGCCGCTCGACGGCGCGACGGCGGAAGCGATCGCCAGCATCTTCACCGAGGTGGTCGTCGCCCCCGACGCCGACGCCGACGCGCGCGCGATCTTCGCGAAGAAGAAGAATCTGCGCCTGCTGCTGACCGGCGAACTGCCCGACCCGGCGCGCGGCGGCCTGATGATGAAGACGATCGCCGGCGGCTGGCTCGCGCAGACCCGCGACAACGGCCGGATCACGAAGGACGATCTGAAAGTCGTCACGACGCGCACGCCGAGCGACGCAGAACTCGCCGACGCGCTGTTCGCCTGGACGATCGCCAAGCATGTGAAGTCGAACGCCATCGTCTATGCCAAGGGCGGCGCGACCGCGGGTATCGGCGCGGGGCAAATGAACCGCCGCGATTCGTCGCGCATCGCCGCCGTCCGCGCGCGCGAGGCGGCCGAGGCGAACGGCTGGAGCGAACCCCGCACCGTCGGCAGCGCGGTCGCCAGCGACGCCTTCTTCCCCTTCGCCGACGGCCTGATCTCCGCCGCCGAGGCCGGGGCGACCTGCGTGATCCAGCCGGGCGGCTCGATCCGCGACGACGAGGTGATCGCCGCCGCGAACGAGGCGGGGCTGGCGATGCTGTTTACCGGGATGCGGCATTTCAGGCATTGATTCCGCAGGAAGATCGTCGCCCCGGCGCAGACCGGGGCCGCTATCGTCCTTGTTCGGGCGTCGAAGAGCAAACCGCCAGCGGCCCCGGCTTTCGCTGGGGCGATGGGGCGTGCTTGGGGGTTTATTTCGCCCGTCGCGAACGGCATAGGGAGGCGGTGGTCATCCTGACCCGGCAACAAGGACCAGCATGACCGCCGTCCCCCGCAACAAGTCCATGATCCAGAATCTCTATGCTTGGACCATGGAGAAATCGGCGCATCCGCACGCCGAATATTGGCTGGCGCTGGTCGCCTTCGTCGAGGCGAGCTTCTTTCCGATCCCGCCGCATCCGATGCTCGGGCTGATGTGCCTCGCCGAACCGAGGAAAGCGGTGCGCTATGCGCTGATCTGCACCCTCGCCTCGGTCGCGGGCGGGTGCTTCGGCTATGGGATCGGCTATTTCCTGTATGAGAGCGTCGGGCTGTGGCTGCTCGCGGCGCTGGGACTCACCGACAGTTTCCCGGCAGCCGCCTGCTACCTGCGCGATTACGGGGCGGAGATCATCCTGGTGAAGGGGGCGACGCCGATCCCGTTCAAGCTGCTGACGATCACCGCCGGCTTCATCCACATGAACCCGTTCACCTTCCTGTGGGCGAGCCTGGCCAGCCGGGCCTTTTCCTTCATGCTGGTCGGCATCCTGTTCCGGCTGTTCGGGGCGCCGATCAAGGCATTCATCGACAAATATCTCGCCTGGGTCGCGGGCGCATTCCTCGTCGCGGTGGTCGCCGGCTTCCTGGTCATCGGCGCCCTGTCGGGCGGTGGCGACAAGACCGCCGACAAATGCAGCGGCGCGACGTTCGAAAGCATCGGGCTGGACCGGAAATAAGGCCGCGAGTAGCTGTCATATCTCTCCCCTCCCGCTTGCGGGAGGGGTCGAGGGTGGGCCAGCAGCGGTGCAATGGCCCACCCCGCTGCGAGTAGCAAGCAAGCTCGCAACTCTCGCTGCCCCTCCCGCAGGCGGGAGGGGAAGAAGGAAACCTACTCGTTCACGGGCGGCTGATGCAGCCAGTCGGCGTGGCGCGGCGCCTTCTTCGTCCGGCTCCATTCGTCGAGCATCAGCGGCGCGACGCGGCGCAGTTCGGCATATTGTTCGTCGGTACCGATGTCGCACGCCAGTTCGATGCGGTGGCCGTTGGGGTCAAAGAAATAGATCGACCGGAAGATGCCATGGTGCGTCGGCCCGAGCACGTCGACGCCATGAGCCTCGAGATGCGCCTTCGCCGCGACCAGTTCGTCATGGCTGCCGACCTTGAACGCCAGATGCTGGACCCACGCCGGGGTGTTTTCGTCGCGGCCCATGTCGGGCTGGTTCGGCAATTCGAAGAAGGCAAGGACATTGCCGCCCCCCGCGTCGAGGAAGACGTGCATGTAGGGATCATATTCGCCGGTCGACGGCACATGATCCTCGGCGAAGGCGGTGGTGTAGGTCATGCCGAGCATGCGCTCGTACCATTCGACCGTCTCCTTCGCGTCCTTGCAGCGATAGGCGGCATGGTGGACGCCGCCGAGTTTGATCGGGCTCGTCATTCGGCAGGCTCCTTTGCGACATCGAGCGCGCCGCGGCGAATCTGGTCGAGTTCCATCGACTTGAACAGCGCGGTGAAATTGCCTTCGCCGAAGCCTTCGTCCTTCTTGCGCTGGATGAATTCGAAGAAGACCGGGCCGATCACCGTCTGGCCGAAAATCTGGAGCAGCAGCCGCGGATCGCCTTCCCGCGTCGAACCGTCGAGCAATATGCCGCGTGCCTTCAGTTCCTCGACCGGCTCGCCATGGCCGGGCAGCCGTTCGGCGAGCAGTTCGTAATAGGTTTCCGGCGGCGACGGCGCGAAAGGATTGCCGAGCGCGGCGAGCTTGTCCCACGCGGCATAGAGGTCGTCGCAGGCGAAGGCGATGTGCTGGATGCCCTCGCCGTTATAGGCGCGCAGATATTCCTCGATCTGGCCGCCGCCGCCAGCACCCTCCTCGTTGAGCGGGATGCGGATCTTGCCGTCGGGCGCGGTCATCGCCTTCGAGGTCAGGCCGGTATATTCGCCCTTGATGTCGAAATAGCGGATCTCGCGGAAGCCCGCGATGCGCTCGTAGAACGCCGCCCAATGCGCCATCCGCCCGCCGTAGACATTGTGCGTCAGGTGATCGATCACCTTGAGCCCCGCACCTTCGGGATGGCGGTCGACGCCGTCTTCATAGACGAAATCGATGTCGTAGATGCTGAGGCCGTCGCCGTAACGGTCGATCAGATAGATGATCGACCCGCCGATGCCGCGTATGGCGGGCAGGCGCAATTCCATCGGCCCGGTGCGCACCTCGACCGGCTCGGCACCGCGCGCGATCGCTTCGGCATAGGCTTTCGCCGCATCGCGGCAGCGCCACCCCATGCCGCATGCCGACGGGCCATGTTCGGCGGCGAAATAGGCGGCGGGCGAGCGCGGCTCGTAATTGGCGATCAGGTTGATGTCGCCCTGCCGCCACAATATCACGTCCTTCGAGCGATGATGCGCAATCTGCGTGAAGCCCATGCGTTCGAACACCGGCTCGAGAATCCCCTTCTCGGGCGCCGAGAATTCGACGAATTCGAAGCCGTCGAGCCCCAGCGGATTTTCGAACAGATCGGCCATGGTCCATCCCTTATGGTTACAATTGAAACCATTATGATGGGCGGCGGCGGGGGAGTCAATGCGGGGCTTTTATGATGGTGGCGTCGTTTGAAAGCAGCGTGAGCTTTCCTTCTCTGCGGCCCCTGCGCCAAATGGCTGAACGGCGGCGCGACCCGACCCGTCAGGCCGCCGCCGTTTCGATCGCCTCCAGCGCCTCCATCCAGGCCGCCTCGACACTTTCGAGTTCGGCGGCGAGCTTGCCGCGACGCTGCGCGAGGTCGCCCATCGTCAGCTTGGCGAGCGCGGGATCGGCGCTCGCGGGGTCGAACATCGCGCGGTCGATCGCCGAAATTCGCGCCGAAAGCCTGGCCGCCTGCGCTTCGAGGTCCTTCGCCGACTTGCGCAGCGCCGCCTGCGCCTCGCGCGCCTTTGCCGCTTCCTGCCGCGCCAGCTTTGCGTCCTTCGGCTTCGCCGGCGCGGCCTTCGCCTCGTCGGCTGCGCCCCTGCCGAGGATGAAGGCGACATAATCGTCGATGCTGCCGTCGAAATCGCGCGCCGTGCCGCCGTCGACGAGCACCAGCCGGTCGGCCGACAGTTCGAGCATGTGACGGTCGTGGCTGACGATCAGCACCGCGCCGTCATAGCCGTTCAGTGCCTGCACCAGCGCCTCGCGCGCGTCGACGTCGAGGTGGTTGGTCGGTTCGTCGAGGATCAGCAGATGTGGCGCCTCGCGCGTGATCAGCGCCAGCGCCAGCCGCGCGCGCTCGCCGCCCGACAGCTTGGCTACCTCGGTCGTCGCCCGGTTTCCCGAAAATCCGAAGCGCCCGAGCTGCGCGCGCACCGCGCCGGGCGTCTTGCCCGCCATCACGCGCGTCATGTGACCGAGCGGCGTGTCGGCGCCGTCGAGCTCCTCGACCTGATACTGGGTGAAATAGCCGACGCGCATCTTGCCCGACGCGGCCATAGCGCCGTCCATCGGCTGAAGCTGCGCCGCGAGCAGCCGCGCGAGCGTCGTCTTGCCGTTGCCGTTGCGTCCCAGCAGCGCGATGCGGTCGTCGGGGTCGATGCGCAGGTTGAGCCGGCTCAGCACCGGCTCGCCCGGCGCATAGCCGACGCTGGCAAGATCGAGCGTGATCAGCGGCGGCTTCAGTTCGTCCGCCGGGCTTGGGAAATCGAACACCAAGCTCGGGTCCTCGGTAAGTGCGGCGATCGGCTGCATCCGCGCGAGCTGCTTGGCGCGCGACTGCGCCTGCTTCGCGGTCGAGGCGCGGGCGCTGTTGCGCGCGATATAGTCGACCAGCCGCGCCCGCTGCGCGTCCTGCGCCGCCTTCGCCGCCGCCAGCTGCGCCGCGCGCTCGGCGCGCTGGCGCTCGAACGCGTCGTAGCCGCCCGGATAGAGCGTGACCTTCCCCCCTTCCAGATGCAGGATATGATCGACGACATTGTTGAGCAGGTCGCGCTCGTGGCTGATCACGACGAGCTGCCCCGGATAGCTTCTGAGGAAGCTTTCGAGCCACATCGTCGCTTCGAGGTCGAGGTGGTTCGACGGCTCGTCGAGCAGCAGCAGGTCGGGGTTGGAGAAGAGCAGCGCCGCGAGCGCGACGCGCATCTTCCACCCGCCCGAAAAGCTGTCGAGCGGCTGCGCCTGCATCGCCTCGTCGAAACCCAGGCCGATCAGAATGCGCGCGGCGCGCGCGGGCGCCGTATAGGCGTCGATCGCGATCAGCCGCTCGTGGATGTCGCCGAGCCGGTCGGGATCACTCTCGGTCTCCGATGCCGCGAGCAGGGCGGCGCGTTCGCTGTCGGCGGCCAGCACGGTCTCGAACGGCGTCGCGGTGCCGCTCGGCGCCTCCTGCGCGATATAGCCGACGCGCGTGCGGCGCGGCATCTCGATCCCACCCTCGTCGGCCTCGATCTGGCCGATCATCGCCTTCATCAGTGTCGATTTGCCGGCGCCATTGCGCCCGATCAGCCCGGTCCGGCTCTTCGCCGGCAGGCTCGCGCTCGCGCGGTCGAGGATGGTGCGCCCGCCGAGGCGCACGGTAAGGCCGTTGATCGTCAACATGGGCGCGCCGCCTAGCATAGCCGGGCGGCCAACCCAAGCGGCTGGACGCCGCGGCGCCCACGCCTGTCAGTGCGACGCGCCCATCGACACGTGGCGGGGGCGCGGCGCGCACCAGACCGCAAGGGCGGCTATGATGAACACCGCGGCCGAGGCGAGGAAGATGTGGATGACGCCGATCGTCGCCGCCTGCACCTCGACCAGCCGGTCGAGCGCCGCGCGCGCCTGTTCGAAGGTCAGCCCGCCGCCCTGCAATATGTCCATGGCGCCAGCGGGATCGTTGAGCGCGGGCACGATCTCCGATCGCGAAACACGCGTCGAATCATCCCATGCGGTGGTCGCGACCGCCGTGCCGATCGCCCCGCTGAGCGTGCGCAGGAAGCTCATCAGCCCCGCCGCCGACGTCTGATCCTTTTCGGGGACCGAACTGAGCGCGAGCGCGGTCAGTCCGACGAAGAAGAAGGGCATGCCCATCCCCTGCAACAGGTGCGGCAGCGCGAGCGTCCAGTAATCGACGTCGGCGTTCCAGCCCGCGCGCAGGATCGACACGAAGGCCATCCAGACGATCCCGGCGGAGATGGAGATGCGGATGTCGATCTTGTCGATCGACGCCGCCGCGACCGGCGACAGCAGCACCGCGAACACGCCCAGCCAGGCGACGACATAGCCGGTGTCGGTCGCGGTATAGCCGACCATCTGCTGCAGCCACAAAGGCGTCAGCACGACTTGCGCGAAGAAGGCCCCGAAACCCAGCGATATCGCCAATGTCGCGAAGCTGAACCCGCGGAAGCGGAAGACGCGCAGGTCGACGACCGGGTTCGCGTCGGTGAATTCCCAGATGATGAAGGCGACGAAGCTGATCGCCGAGACGATCGCCAGCGCGACGATCCACGTCGATCCGAACCAGTCGTGCTCGCGGCCGGTGTCGAGCATGGTCTGGAAAGCGCCGACCGACACCACCAGCAGCACCAGGCCGATCACGTCGATCCGCGCCTTGACCCGCTTCGTCTCGAACGCGCCGAGCAGGCTGCCGACCCCGAAGGCGCAGAGCGCGACGACGGGCAGGTTGATGAAGAAGATCCACGGCCAGTTCCAATTGTCGCTGATCAGGCCGCCTAGGATCGGCCCGAGGATCGGCGCGGTGGTCGTCGTCATCGCCCAGATGGCGAGTCCGATCCCCGCCTTTTCCTTCGGGAAGATGCGGAGCAGCAATATCTGCGACAGCGGCATCAGCGGCCCGCCCGACAGCCCCTGCAGGATGCGGAAGAGGATCAGCGCGTCGAGCGTGCGCGACACGCCGCACAGGAAGGAGAACAGGCCAAAGCCCATGATCGAGATCAGGAACCAGCGCACGGTACCGAAGCGCGCCGCGAGCCAGCCGGTGAGCGGTACGCTGATCGCGTCGGCGACCGCATAGCTGGTGATGACCCACGTCCCCTGCGTCGGCGACACGGCGAGCCCGCCGGCGATATGCGGCACCGACACATTGGCGATGGTGCTGTCGAGCACCACGACGAAATTGGCGAGCGCCAGCGCGAACGCCGCGGCGAGCAGCCGCACGCCCTTCAGCGGTTGCGGCTCGGCCGGAAGCGATGCGGTGGCGGCGCTGGCCATATTATCGTCCCGCCCCGAACCTCGTCATGGAAAGCGAAGCGAAGTCATGTCGAAGGCGTCCGAGCATCAATCGTCCCCGCGCGTGTCGATCGTCGCTTCCATCGACAGGCCGACGCGCAGCGGGTGCTTGCGCAGCTGCGCGGCGTCGAGCGCGATGCGCACCGGCAGGCGCTGTACCACCTTCACCCAGTTGCCCGTCGCATTCTGCGCCGGGATCAGCGAAAAGGCCGCGCCGGTGCCGCCCGCGATGCCGACCACCTTGCCGCGATAGACGACGTCGCCGCCATAATAGTCGGAGGTCAGCTCGACCGGCTGGCCGATGCGGATGCGCCGGAACTGGCTTTCCTTGAAATTGGCGTCGACATAGGCGGTGTCGATCGGGACCACGACCATGATCGGCGCGCCCGCGGCGATCCGCTGGCCGACCTGCACCTGCCTGTTGGTGACGATGCCGTCGACCGGCGCGCGGATCACCGTGCGTTCGAGGTCGAGCCGCGCCTTGTCGAGCCGCGCCTGCGCCGCCGCGACGTCGGGGGCGGTGTCGATCGTCGTGCCGCGCACCACGGCTTCGGCCGCGCCGAGATCGCCGCTCGCCGAGCCGCGCGTCGCCTGCGCCGAGGTCACGCCCGCCGCGGCGAGGTCGCGCGCCGCCTGCGCCTGCTTGAGCGCCGCGCGCGCTGCTGTCAGTTCCTCGCCCGACACGGCGCCGGTCCCCGCGATACTCTCGCGCCGCGCCAGTTCGGCGCGCGCGCGCTCGACCGTCGCATCGGCGTCGCGCAGCCGCGCCTGTGCCTGCGAAATCTCGGCCCCGCGCGCCGCGACGCGCGCGCGCGCCGCATCGGCAGTCGCATCGGCCTGCCCGTAGCGCTGGCGCGCCTGCCGCAGCGCCGCTTCGGCATCGGCGACCGCCAGCCGTTGGTCGGCATCGTCGAGGATGACGAGGATATCGCCCTTTTTCACCGCCTGCGTGCCGCTGACGCGCACCGCCTTGACCGGGCCCGAGACAAGCGCGGTGACGGTGGCGCTGTCGGCGCCGACATAGGCATTGTCGGTCGAGACACGCCCCGCCTGCGTCAGAAAATACCAGATGCCCCACGCCGCCGCGATCGTCGCCACGACGATCAGCAGGATGCGCAGCAGTTTCCGGCGCTTGCCGAGCCGCGCCGCCTGCGCCTCGGCGGTTTCGGGCGCGTCGGGGGTAGCCGTGTCGTCGGCCATCGTCATTCTCCTGTTGGATGGACGGCGCGATAGCCGCCGCCGAGCGCGCGGATCAGCGCGACGTCGAGCGCGCGCTCACGCGCTTCCAGCTCCGCGACCGCGCGTCTGAGCGCGACCATGTCGTCCTCGGCGGTCAGTTGGGCGAGCTGGTTCGACAGACCGGCACGATAGCGCAGTCCGGCCAGCCGCGCCGCGTCGGCCGCCGCCTGCAGCGCCGCGCGGCGCTCGGCAAGCTGGCGCTCGGTCGCCGTGCGGCTGGCAGCGAGGTCGGCGATATCGCGCAGCGCATCGATCAGGGTGCGATCATAGCCGGCCACCGCTGCGTCATAATCCGCGCGCGCGCCGCGATACCGCCCCTCGATGCGCCCGCCGTCGAAGATCGGCAGGCTGATCGCCGCGCCGCCATTGCCATATTTCGACCCCGCGTCGAACAGGTTCGCGAGCCCCAGCGACTGGAAACCGACCAGCGCCGACAGGCTGATATTGGGATAATAGTCGGCGCGCGCGACGTCGATGCGCTTCGCCGCGGCTTCGGCGCGCAGCCGCGCCGCGACGATGTCGGGCCGGCGGCCGACGAGCGCGATCCCGGCATCGGCGGGAAGCCCCGTCGCGGGCGCGGCGAGCGTCGGACGCGCGATGCTCATCCCGCGATCGGGCCCCGCGCCGACGAGCGCCGCGAGCCGATGGCGGGTGAGCGCGATCGCTTCCTCGATCGCCGCGATGTCGCCGCGCGCGGCGGCGGCACGGCTTTCGGCCTGGCGCGCGCTCGCCTGGTTGTCGAGCCCGGCGCGCGCGCGGTCGGCCGACAGCGCCGCGCTCGCGGTGCGCACGCGCACGGCTTCGCGCGCGACGTCGAGCGCTTCGTGATGGGCGGCGAGGTCGGCATAGGCCGCCGCGATGCCGGTGGTCAGCATCAGCCGCGCCTGCGCCGCATCGACGCGCGCCGCCTCGGCTTCGGAGGTCGCCGCCGCCAGTGCGGCGCGGTTCCGGCCCCACAGGTCGAGGTCGAAGGACAAGGTCGCGGCGAGGTGGCCGGTGTCCTGAATGCCGTCGGGGACGAACTGCGGCGGAATGCCCATCGTCCGGCTCTGCTTCACGCCGCCGGCGCTGCCTTCGGCGCCGAGGCGCGGCAGCAGCGCCGCCCCCGCCTGCCGCGCCAGCGCATCGGCGGCGCGCACCCGCGCCGCGGCGGCGGCAAGGTCGGGCGATCCGGCGAGCCCCTCGGCGATCAGCGTATCGAGCTGCGCGTCGCCCCACGCGCGCCACCAGCCTTCGACCGGCCATTCGCCGTGCGCGTCGGCCAGACTGGCGCCCGACGCGAGCGAGTCGGCGGCGGCGACCTGTGGCCGCGGCCCCAGGTCGGGCGCCGCGCAGCCGGCGAGCAGGCCGAAAAGGGCCGTTGTCGTAACAAGGAAACGGGGCATGGCGTCCAACGATACTAGCTGGTATCGTGCGTCCATAATGGGAGGAGTCGAATTGTCAATCGAAATGATACCAGCCAGTACGGGACCCGCCGACGACGCGAGCGAGAAGCGCCGCCAGGCGTTCGTCGATACGGCGCGCGAAGCCTTTTTCGCCCACGGCTATGCCGGCACGACCATGTCGTCGATCGCGAGCAAGGTGGGCGGGTCGAAGACGACGCTCTGGACCTATTTCCCGTCGAAGGAGGAATTGTTCGAAGCGGTGGTCGACGATATCGTCCGCCAATATGGCGAGATGCTGCACATCGACCTGCCGGTCGACGAGGATGTCGTCGCGGTGCTGCGCCGCTTCGCCAATATCCTGGTCCCGACGCTGATGACCGATCCGCTGCTGTCGCTCTATCAGCTCGTGGTCGGCGAGGCGCGGCGTTTCCCGCATCTGGCCGAGGCTTTCTATGAGCGCGGGCCGCGGCGCGGCAAGGCGCGGCTCGCGGTGTGGATCGGCGAGAAGATGGAGCGGGGCGAGCTCAGGCGCGGCGATCCGCTGCGCGCGGTCCAGCATTTCACGGGCCTGTGCCAGAGCGGCTCCTATCAGTTCGCGGTGCTCAACCTTCCCGAGGCGCGGCGCTGCGACCGGGCGCGGGTGGCGGCCGAGATCGAGGGCGCGCTCGACACCTTCTGTCGCGCCTGGGGCCCCGAAAGCATGGGCATCGGCGCGCACGCCCTGTCCCAAAAGGCGACAGCTCCGTCGCGTGGCGATGCGAAGGCCTGAGGATTCCCGTGGTATCGAGGCGGCGTGGAACCGATTCGCGACGCCATCTATCATGAGCAACTGGCGCGCGTCGCGCGGCTGAAGGCCGACGCGAGCAGCGATCCCTTCCTCGCGCGGCGGCTCCGCGAAGCGGCGGTCCGGCATGAGCGTACGGCGCGCCGCCTGCGGCGCGAGGAGAGCGCGACTTCCGACGGAGGGAGTTGAAGCTTTCCCTTAAAGCTCGATCAGGATGCGGATGGAGGCAGCATCGACTCCCGCCGCGCGCGCGATGCGCTGGCGCGCGGTGGCGATCTCGGCCTTCAGCATGTCCATGTCCTCGGCCGCGGCTCGGCGGCTGGCCGCCTGCGCCGATGCCCGCAGGCCGACCATGGCGGCATCGCCGACGATCTCCTGTTCGGAAACGCGCAGCGCGGTCGCGAGCGCGTGCAGGCTTTTCCGGCGCGGCACGGTGGTGCCCTTTTCCCACGCCCAGACGCTCGGCTTGCTGAGCCCGGCCGCCCTGGCAAGGCCCGCAAGGCTCATCCCGCGCGCCTCGCGCAGGCGGCGCAGGCGCATGCCCAGCGGCTCGGCGGCGTCGGCGGCCACAGCCTCGCCCCCGTCGGCCGGATCGACATCGGACGGCAGGGGGTTGCGCAGGCGCGCGGCGCTCAGCACGGCGCGCGGCAGCGGCTGGCGGAAGCGGCAACCGAACAGTCGCTCGCTCTGCCACACGACCGAGGCGACCACCTCGCCCGCCTCGGGCAGCACAATGGTGAAATCCTGGCCCAGCAGCAGGTCGGCGGCGGTTTCGATTATGATCCCAGCACGCTTGCCGTCGTGGTCGTGGAGGTCAATGCCGAACAGCGCGCGATCGAAGACCTGTTCGCTCCGCCGCGCCCGGACCTCAACGACATCTCGCTGCAACCCGAAGGTTTTTCAGCTTTTCTGAATCTCAACGCCATCCAGACCCACGTCTGGGAAGCGAACGATCACCAGCCGCCGACTGTCAATTTCGACGGTGCGATACGGCTTGGCCGTTTCGTGTTCGAAGGCGACGCCCAGATCGGCGAGCGCGTCGGGCTGACCGACAGCAAATATCGGTTCACGCGCAATTATGCGCGGATCGTCATCGATCAGGCCGAAAATTACCGCCGCTGGTTCCTTGGGGACCTGGACACCGAAACGCGCGGTCTGCAATCCTACGTCCAGATGGGCGGCATCGGCGTCCTGCGCCAGCGTCGCCGCTTCAACGCCTTCCGATCCGCGATTCTGCAGGCCGATCGCCAACTCGTCCTGCAGCGCGAATCGACCGTGCGCTTCATGCGCAACGGCACATTGTATCGCGAAATGCGCCTGCAACCCGGCCGCTACGATTTCAGTTCGCTGCCGCTGATTTCCGGCAGCAACGACATACAGATTCAGGTGACCGACAACAGCGGCGCGGTACAGAACCTATCCTATCAGCAATATCTCGACCCGATCGACCTCGATCCGGGCGATTTCGAATATGGCGCTTATCTCGGGCCGGTCAGCAGAACCTTCGATGGCGCGCCCGATTATCGCGGACAGGTGGCGTTCTCCGGCTTTTTTCGTAAGGCATTTTTCGACGCGCCGGCGATAGGCGTGGGTCTTCAGGCGAGCAAGGACGTTCAGACGCTCACCGGACAGACGCAGTTCGTTCTTCGAAACGGCGGACGCATCCTGCTGGATGCAGGGGCGAGCCGTGCAAAATCCGTCGGTGGAGGTTTCGCGGGAGGTGTCGGCTACGAGCATTATTTTGATCATGGCAGTACGTCAGATACGCTTACGGTCCGCGGCGATTATTTCTCTCGGAACTACGCGACGCTAGGCAACGTCAGCGCTGTCAACACTTCGGCGCTGACGCTGACGACGCAATATACGCGAATGTTCAGCGAAAAGCTGATGGTCTCCACAAATGCGTCGTTTATCCGGGGACGTGGCGGTTACGGCAAGACATATCGTGTCGGATCGACCGCCTTTTATCGTTTCGACCGGAAATGGACGGTGCGGGGCGGGATTGACTATACACGCTATCCCAATAGCGGGGGGAACAGGGACGGCGTCAGTTTCATGATCGGATTGACCTTCCAGCCCGATTACCTTCGCCGTGCCGAGGCACGTTACGAGAGCCGGGATAATCTGGCAGAAGTTTCATATAACCAGAGCAGCCAGAACCTGATGAACAGCGTGGGCTTCGGCGGTGTCGCCGCTTATGAAGACGGACAGGTTCGGGCGCAGGGCTATGCCAATTATTCGGCAAACCGCTTCGAGGCGACCGTCAGCCACGCGACGTTCGGGCCCAACTTCTCCAGCTTTGCCGATGTCAACGCCACGACAGTCCGAGTGGGAACAACCATTGCCTATGCCGATGGCCTGCTTGGGATCGGTCGCCGTATCAACGACAGTTTCATGCTGCTCAAGCCCTATGACAACTTGGGGAAGCGCAGTGTCGTCGCCGGGCAATCGCTGGCGAAGAACGACTATATCGCGCGCAGCGGCGCGTTGGGGCCAGCCGTGTACAATTTTCTCGGCTCATATGTTCCGCAATCGGTGCAGTATGATGTGGAAGATGCACCGCCGGGCTATGACACCGGCGCCGGCGTCCTTCGCGTTAATCCACCCTATAAAAGTGGTTATGTAGCGCGGATCGGCACCGATGCGTTTGCGACAGCCATGGGCACGCTCGAATTGCCCGGTGGAAAACCGGTCTCGCTTGTCGGCGGTCGTGTTACGATGCTCGACGTTCGCGAAGGCGATGCTCCGAAGCCGATCCCCTTCTTCACCAACTCGGTCGGACGCTTCGCCGTGCCCAGCCTTACACCTGGTCGCCGTTATCTGGTCGAAACTTACGGCCCCCACGGCACGATCGACAAAGCATTCGAATTTACCGTCCCGATCGACACGGACGGCCTTGTCAAACTCGGGACCGTTTTTCCCGGCTCGAAGAATTAGGAGGCCATGATGCTTCGCCAATCCTTAACCATCGCAGCGGCGTTGACGGCTACATCGGTCTTTGCCCAGGCAAACACGCAGGCTCCGACACGAACTGATTGCCTCGTCCGGATAAGTGCTGCGCCTGCAGCATGGATGATTCGCAGCTATGACCCCTTCAGTGGTGAAGCGCCACAAGCGACATTCAACATCACTTTCATCAACGACGGCGGCGCCGAATGCCGCTTCACACCGCTCTTCGATCTGTCGCAGCCGCCCTTCGGCCTGTCGAAGGGGGCCGGCAAGGCGATCGGCTATCAACTCGTCAACCTGACCGATTCGCAGAATGTGACGCCATGGGCGGGGCGTTCGCTCATCACCCCGTCAACACATCAGCTAGTCCTAGCGCCCAACGAATCGAAGACATTGCTCTACAAACTCGTCGCCAATCCGGCGGGGGTGCCCGAGGCGGGCACCTTTACGCAGGATGTGACGATCGAGGCGCAGGGGCAGGGTTTTACCTCGTTCGGCGGCACGCGGCTAGTGCTGGGACTCGAAGTTCTGCCGTCAGCGCGGATCGGCTTGGCCGGGGCTTATTCGATGAACAAGGGACAGGCCGTCGTCGACCTCGGTGAACTGCGTACCGGGCTCGTGCAAACGCCGCTCCAGTTGCGGGTGAACAGCACCGGTTCCTACGACTTGCAGGTCGTCTCGTCCAATTCAGGCAAGCTGCGCCTAGGATCGACCGACTGGACCGTTCCCTACACGATCTCGATCGGGGGGCATGCAGTCAACCTCTCCGGGGCCGGTCTGTTAGCGGGACCAACCGGCACCGGCTATCGTAGCGATTCGGCACCGCTGCCAATCCAGTTCGTGATCGGCGACGTGAGCGATCGGCGCGCCGGCACCTACAGCGACGTGATCTCGATTTCCGTCACCGCGCGCTGAGCTCTCTCTACCACTCGCCGTGCGATGCCCTCGCGCCGCGCAGGCGCGGCGGCGCTTAACCGATTCTTAGATTTGCGTCGCTAACACCACCCTACGCTTCGGCCAGTTCGGCGGAAAGGGTGGCGAATGAGACGCAAATTTTCGATGGGCCTCGCGGGCCTGATACTTGTTGCGGCGCCGACGACCGCGCTCGCCGCCTCTTACGGCTTCAACCTCTTTGCGCGGGTGGCGGTTCACTGTACCGTCAACCATCAGCCCACCGGGTTCGGCGCGATCCAGGGCGACGCCGTATCGCTTGGCATGTTCCGCGAATATTGCAACGCGCCGGGCGGCTATGAGCTCGTCGTCACCTATGCGCCCGGAACGCTGGTCGGCACCCGCCTGATCGCCGGCAACGACGAGATCCTGCTCAACGGTTCGGGACAGGCCGTGCTCAGCCGCGCGCAGGGCCCGCGCGTCCAGGAACGGCCGATCGCCGCGGTGCCGGGCGGCAACGGGTTCGATTCGGATCATCTGGACCTCCAGATCATTCCGAGCTGAGCCTCGACCGCCGCACGTCCGGAACGGGCGCGTCCTTTTCAGGCATAGCGCAGATTTGAGTGATGCGGCCGCGCGCCCTTTGTCCGCTCGCTACAGCAATTCGTCACCGGAAACGAATGCCGATCACTCCGCGAGCGGCGCGGTCGATGAGGATCACGTCGTACAAGCAAACCATCGGTTCTGCTCATATGAATTGGACGCTCGACCGCACCGAAGATGCTGCGACCACATGGCATACAATCTGCTGGCACGGCCACGCTCCGCTCGAGGGGAATGGCAACTACGATCCGCTCCAAGCCTCCGGAATCCATCCGTGCATGCAAAATCGATGGCGGAGCAGCGTAGCCATCCGGTGAAGGCCGCGGATCCGCTATGATTGTTCGGCAATGAGGTTGATGAGGCATTCGATGCCGTCAGGCGTGAAGGCCATGGCGCCGCCG
>NZ_MEFH01000098.1:0-30172 GCF_001725095.1 Sphingopyxis sp. SCN 67-31
CCCTTCGACTGCCTTGCAGGCGCTCAGGACAGGCTTCGACAAGCTCAGAGCCTGCCCCCGCGAAAGCGGGGGGCAAACGGTTCAGATTTAATGCTCGATTCTCTAATTGAATCAAAACCGGCACTCTAGATTCTTGTTTTACCGTGTTTTCCGAGTCGTCAGGTGATTCCACCTGACTTGAAAACACTTTAGGCGTTGCGTGCCGTCAGGCCGCCGTCGACGGGGATCACCGCGCCGGTGATGTAGCTCGCGGCGGGCAGGACGAGGCTCAGCGTCACATGCGCGACCTCCTCGGGCTCGCCGTAGCGGCGCAGCGCGGTGCGGCGCTTCGCGAAGACCGCCTTGTCGGCTTCGGGCACCGCGTCGGTCATGCCGGTGCGGATCGGGCCGGGGCAGATGCAGTTGACGGTGATCCCCTCCTTGCCCAGATCGACCGCGAGGCCGCGCGTCAGGCCGGTGACGCCGGTCTTTGCGGCGACATAGGGCGTGTCGCCGGGCGTCGCGCCGAGCCCCTCGGTCGAGGCGATGTTGACGATGCGCGCCGCGTCGCTCCGGCGCAGCCACGGCAGCGCCGCGCGCACCATGCGCTGGTGCGCGGTCAGCATCACCGTAATCGCGCGGTGCCAGATCGCCTCGTAATCGTCGGCGTCGAGCGGGCAGAAGCTCGACACCCCGGCGTTGTTGATCAGGATGTCGATGCCGCCGAAGGTCGCCGCGACCTGTGCGACGGTGCGCCCGATCGCCTCGCCGTCCGACACGTCGAGGGCAAAGGCGCGGGCGTTGTCGCCGGCTTCGGCCGCGACCGCTTCGCACGCCGCGAGGTCGAGATCGGTCACCGCGACCTTCGCGCCTTCGCTCGCGAGCAGCAGCGCGGTGGCGCGGCCCATGCCGCTGGCCGCCCCGGTGACGATGGCGACGCGGCCGACGACCGAGCGCGACAGGTTGGGGGCTGGGTTCGTCATGGGCCGTCCTTCTCGAGTGCGCGCCTTTAACCTGACCCACCTTTCCGTTCGTGTCGAGCGAAGTCGAGACACCCATCGGTACGGCGCCACATTGATGGGTGTCTCGACTCGGAACGGCGGTTCGTTGAATGCGCGCAGCTTGCGGCTGTGGAGTCGCGGGCCTTCGTCGCGCAGCATCTCGCAGGTGCGGATGCCGATCTGCAGATGCGCGGCGATCGCCTCCTCGTAGAAACGGTTCGCCTGTCCGGGCAGCTTCAGTTCGCCGTGCAGCGGCTTGTCGCTGACGCAGAGCAGCGTGCCGTAGGGAACGCGGAAACGGTAACCCTGTGCCGCGATGGTGGCGCTTTCCATGTCGATGCCGATCGCGCGCGATTGCGAGAAGCGCAGCGCCGAGTCGGTGAAGCGCAATTCCCAGTTGCGGTCGTCGGTGGTGACGACGGTGCCGGTGCGCATCCGCTTCTTGAGGTCGGCGCCGCTCGTTCCCGACACCGCCTCCGCCGCGCCGGCGAGCGCCTGCTGCACCTCGGCGATGGGCGGGATCGGGATTTCGGGCGGCAGCACCGAATCGAGGATATGGTCGTCGCGCAGATAGGCGTGGGCGAGCACATAGTCGCCGATGCGCTGGCTGGGGCGCAGCCCGCCGCAATGGCCGATCATCATCCACGCCTCCGGCCGCAGCACCGCGAGGTGATCGCAGATCGTCTTGGCGTTCGACGGGCCGACCCCGATGTTGACGAGGGTGATGCCGCTGCCGTCGGGCGCGATCAGGTGATAGGCGGGCATCTGGTGCCGCCGCCATGCGCTGTCGGCGACGAGCGCGCTCGCATCGACGCCCGCCCGGTCGACATAGAGGCCGCCGGCGCCTGCGAGCGCCGTGTAGCGATCCCGCCCCACCTGCGCGCCCGCCCAGGCGACGAACTCGTCGACATAGCGATGATAGTTGGTGAACAGGATATAGCGCTGGAAATGCTCGGGCGCGGTGCCGGTGTAGTGGCGCAGCCGCGCGAGGCTGAAATCGGTGCGCAGCGCATCGAACAGCGCGAGCGGCAGCGACGCCGCGGGGTCGGCGCCGAACAGCCCGTCGGCCAGCTCGTCGCCGATGTCGGCGAGGTCGGTGGTCGGGAAATGGCGCGCGAGTTCGAGCGGGGTGACGCCGCCCATGTCGGACCCGTCGCTCGCGTCGAGCACGTAGGGGAAGGGGATCTGCTGCCCGGTGCGCGTCACCTCCAGCGTCATGTCGTAATGACGCACCAGCAGGCTGAGCTGTTCGCGCAGATAGGCTTCGAACAGGTCGGGGCGGGTGACGGTGGTGACGAATTCGCCCGCGCGCTCGAAATGACCGAAGGCCAGATTATGCCCGCCCTGGCCGTCGCGGAACTCGCCATTGGTGACGAGGCGCAGCGCCGGATAGTCGAACAGGCCGGTCGCGGCGGCGTCCGCCGGGGGCAGGGTGCCGTCGTGCACATAGGCGGCGATCGCCGATTTGAGCGCGACGACCGCGTCGCGGAATTTCGTCTTCAGTTCGGCGATGATCGTTTCGACGAGCGCGTCGGTATCGGCGATGTCGGGAGAAAGCGATGAAGGCGATGTCATCGCGGCGCTCTTGCACGAAATCGGGGCAAAAGGGAAGGGGGCGGGCCTGCCGTCGGCGCCCGCCCCGCCCCGATCAAAGCTGCTCGAGCATATGGTCGGCGCTCGACACCTTGAATTCGCCGGGGGCCTCGACGTTGAGCTGTTCGACGACGCCGTCGTTGACGATCATCGAGAAGCGCTGGCCGCGCTTGCCGAGGCCGAAGGCGGTGCCGTCCATCGTCAGCCCGACCGCTTCGGCGAAATCGCCGTTGCCGTCGGCGAGCATCGTCACCTGATCGGCGCCGGCATTCTTGCTCCACGCGCCGAGCACGAAGGCGTCGTTGACCGCGGTGCAGGCGATCTCGTCGATGCCCTTCGCCTTCAGTTCGTCGGCCTTGTCGACATAGCCCGGCAGGTGCTTCGCCGAACAGGTCGGCGTGAAGGCGCCGGGAACCGAGAAGAGCGCGACCTTGCGGCCCTTGAAATAATCGGCGGCGTTCACCTGTTCGGGGCCGTTCTCGGTCACCTTCACCAGCTTGGCGTCGGGCAGCTTGTCTCCGGTCTGGATCGTCATGTCGGCATCCTTTCATCGAGGGGATTGGAATGGCGGTGACATCGGATTGTGACGGGCGCGAGTCAAGCGGGACGGGGTCGCGGGTCATTTTGAATATGATGCGTCCACCCGATCTCCCTTCCCGCAAGCGGGTGGGGGCGGGGGGTGACGGTGCGTCTGCCCACCCCGCTGCGGCTAGGCAGCAAGCTGCCAAGCCTCGCTGCCCCTCCCGCTTGCGGGAGGGGGGAGAGCGAGATTGCGGCAAAGGCGCTGGACCCGGGCGGCGCGCGCGTCCATGGTGCGGCGATGGAATCCACCCCTGCCTGGTTCACCGGCCAGTTGCTGCTCGCCCTGCCGGGGATCGGCGATCCGCGCTTCGAGCAGGCGGTGATCGCGATGATCAGCCACGATGCGGAGGGCGCGATGGGGATCGGGGTTGCCGATCCGATCGACGGCATGACCGTCGGCGCGGTGCTCGATCAGCTCGACATCGCGCACGACGATCCGCTGGAGCAGCCGGTGTTCCTGGGCGGGCCGGTCGAGCCGTCGCGCGGCTTCGTCCTCCACAGCCGCGACTGGGGCGGCGAGGGCGCGGTGCAGGTCGCCGACCGCTGGATGTTGTCGAGCTCGCACGACATATTGCGCGCGATCGGCGAAGGACGCGGCCCGACGCGATGGCTGGTCGCGCTCGGCTATGCCGGCTGGTCGCCGGGTCAGCTGGAGGACGAGATGGTGCGCCACGGCTGGCATGTCACGCCGGGCAGCGACGCGCTGCTGTTCGAAACCCCTCCTGCCCGGCGCTGGCAGGCCGCGTTCGCGGAAGCCGGCGTCGACGCCCGCCTGCTCACCACCGAGGGCGGCGAAGCCTGACCGATCAGCGCGCGAGCGCGAGCAGCGGCTGGCCGCCGCCGAGGCGCGCCAGCGCGGTGCGGGCCGCCCAGCGCGAATCCATATAGCGGCCGTCGGCGAGTTCGAGGTCGTAGCGGATCGGGCTGGCCGCCGCCGCTTCATAGGCCGCCGCCGCATCGGCGGTCCGGCCGAGCCGGGCATAAGCGGTGCCGAGATTGATCAGCCGCGACGGGTCGCGCGCGTCGAGCGCGGCATTGCCGGTCAGCTTCGTCACCGCGGCCGTATTCTCGCCGGCCCGAAGCTCGGCATAGGCGACCGGCAGCACCGTCGAATCGGCCTGCGGCGCGGTGACGACGACGATCGATTGCGCCGCGGCGGGGCTCGCGAAAGCGACAGCGAGCAGCGGCAGCATGATTTTCTTCATTTCCTATCTCCCCGAAACTTTGGCCGATTTTCCATCGCAATCGGGAAAAAGTCAATATTTCCAAGCAGTTGTAACAATATTGTCACAATAGGCGATTACGCTCATCGCATGGCGCATTATAAGTCAGGATTATCAATATCCTGACGATGCCTGACTGCGACCGCGCGCTGCCATGCGCAGCTGTCACATATCGGACGAGGCGAAAATTTTTTCGTGTGCGTTCCGGATGGAATGCGATTCGCACGGGCGTTCCGCATCAAGCCCGATCGCCGCGCGGCTTCACGGTTCGCGGGTGGCGATCCGGTCGACGTCATGCGACGGCCTCGGTTCGACGCTGTGGTTCAACAATGTGGCTCAACAGTGTTTGGGGCGCGATATAAAGAAAAGTTTATATTTGAACGCCGAGCCGCTTTCGGCTAGGGCGCCGCGCATCATCGCCGGTCGCGTGCGCGCGGCCGTGCCGCCTGACAGGAGACATGAATCGTGGCCACTCTTGCCGCCGAAACCCGTGACTATGTGATCGCCGACATCGGCCTTGCCGACTTCGGCCGCAAGGAGATCGCGATCGCCGAAACCGAAATGCCGGGCCTGATGGCGCTGCGCGAGGAATATGGCGCCGCGCAGCCGCTGAAGGGCGCGCGCATCACCGGGTCGCTGCACATGACGATCCAGACCGCGGTGCTGATCGAAACGCTGATCGCGCTGGGGGCCGAGGTGCGCTGGGCGACCTGCAACATCTTCTCGACCCAGGACCATGCCGCCGCCGCGATCGCCGCGGGCGGCACACCGGTGTTCGCGGTGAAGGGCGAAAGCCTTGCCGACTATTGGGACTATGTCGGGCGCATCTTCGACTGGGGCGACGACCAGACCGCCAACATGATCCTCGACGACGGCGGCGACGCCACCATGTTCGCGCTGTGGGGCGTGCGGGTCGAGGCGGGCGAGGCGCTGTTCGAGCCCACCAATGCCGAGGAAGTCGAATTCGTCCGCGCGCTCAAGGCGTTCCTCGCCGCCAAGCCCGGTTATCTGACCAAGAGCGTCCGCAACATCAAGGGCGTGTCCGAAGAGACGACCACGGGCGTCCACCGCCTCTACCAGATCGCCAAGGAGGGCAAGCTGCCCTTCCCCGCGATCAACGTCAACGACAGCGTCACCAAGTCGAAGTTCGACAATCTCTATGGCTGCAAGGAATCGCTGGTTGACGCGATCCGCCGCGCCACCGACGTGATGCTGGCGGGCAAGGTTGCGTGCGTCGCGGGCTTCGGCGACGTCGGCAAGGGCTCGGCGGCGAGCCTGCGCAACGGCGGCGCGCGCGTGCTCGTCACCGAAGTCGACCCGATCTGCGCGCTGCAGGCGGCGATGGAGGGCTATGAGGTGGTGACGATGGACGAGGCGGTGACCCGCGCCGACATCTTCTGCACCGCGACCGGCAACGCCGACGTCATCACCGCCGAGCATATGGCGGCGATGAAGCCGATGGCGATCGTGTGCAACATCGGTCATTTCGACAGCGAGATCCAGATCGCGGCGCTCGCCAACTACGACTGGACCGAGGTCAAGCCGGGCACCGACCTGGTCAAATTCCCCGACGGCAAGGAGATCATCATCCTTGCCAAGGGCCGGCTGGTCAATCTCGGCTGCGCGACGGGCCACCCGTCGTTCGTCATGTCGTCGAGCTTCACCAACCAGACGCTCGCGCAGATCGAACTGTTCACCAAGGCGGGCGAGTATCAGAACGACGTCTATGTCCTGCCCAAGCATCTCGACGAGAAGGTCGCGGCGCTGCACCTCGAAAAGCTGGGCGTGAAGCTGTCGAAGCTGACGCAGAAGCAGGCCGACTATATCGGCGTGCCGGTCGAGGGGCCGTTCAAGCCCGACCATTACCGCTATTGACGCTTCCGGCTTCGGCGCGGACGATTTCGCGCCGGGACCGCGGCGATCGCGGAGAAAGGAAGAGGGCGGCCTGGTCGCCCTCTTTTTCGTTCGGTTCGCCGAAAACCCGTGTCCGCGGCCGGTCGAAAATTTTCTTCGTCATTGCGAGCGGAGCGAAGCAATCCAGGGCGGTTTACCCGGACTCTGGATTGCTTCGCTCCGCTCGCAATGACGATTCAAGGCCGTGTCATCAGGCTTAGAGCATCGTGCGTTAAACCTGCATCATCCTTTCTGCCGTTCGGGCTGAGCTTGTCGAAGCACCGTCCTTCTTCTTGCGTCTCGAAAGAAAGAACAGCCCCCTTCGACTGCCTTGCAGGCGCTCAGGACAGGCTTCGACAGGCTCAGGGCAAACGGTTCAGATTTAGCGCACGATGCGCTAAGCCATCGAGCCCTATATCCGACCTGTCGTTGCGTTCGTGTCGACCAAGTCGAGACACCCATCGAACTTCCACCACGCTCGGCTTTTCCACAGCCGCGCGCCCATCGGAAGGCGGGGCGCGGCAACCGGCGCCGACATGCGATTGAAACATCCCCGCATCGCCGGTAGGGCATCGGTCATGCGCGCGGAACGGCCGGACATGCGAGGATGCGAAACGGGATGAGCGATCCGCTTTCCCCGGCATCGCTGTTCGCGCTCGGCCTGTTCGCCGCCCTGTGGCTGATCGCCGGACTGTGGGCGGTCGGACGCGGCATCGCGATGCAGCGGCGCTCGGCCTTCGTCGCCGGGCAGACCGAGCGGCTGGCGAGCCTGGTCGAGGCGTCGCCGCAGCTTCCCGTCATCGTCCGCGCCGACTGGCGGATCGAGGCGGGCGAGCGGCTCGGGCGCTGGCTCGGGCTCGACGGCGGTCCGCGCAATTTCGACGAACTGCGCGGGCTCGATGCCGGGCTCGACGCCGCGGGGCACGAAGCGCTGCGGCAGGCGATCCTCGGCGCGCAGCGCGGCGCCAAGCCTTTCACGCTGAACCTGACGCCGCGGGGCGGCAGCCGCACCATCGTCTTTCAGGGCATGGCGGCGCCGCCGGCGGTCGGCGGACCGGGCAGCGTGCTGCTGTGGCTGAGCGATGCGACCGATGGTCAGCAGGCGCTCGTCCGCGCGCGCGCCGAGCGCGACGAGGCGATGGCGGCGTTCGAAGCGCTGTCGGGGCTGATCGAGGCGGCGCCCTTCCCGATGTGGTTCCGCGAGACCGACATGCGGCTCGCGCTGGTCAACGCCGCCTATGTCCGCGCGGTCGAGGCGAAGAGCGCCGCGGCGGTGATCGACGAGGGCACCGAGCTGTGCGAGCCCGTCGCCGGGGTCAGCGCGACCGACGCCGCAGAGGCGGCGCGCGCCGCCGGGTCGGCGCAGCAGCGGACCGTGCCGGTGACGATCGAGGGCGAGCGGCGGATCATGCGCGTCGTCGACGTGCCGCTGGCGCCCGAGGGCGGGCGGGTGATCGGCATCGCCGGCTATGCCATCGACATTCAGGAACTGGAGAGCGAGCGCGGCGCGCACCGGCGCTTCGTCGATACCCAGCGCGAACTGCTCGACCGGCTGTCGGCGGCGGTCGCGCAGTTCGGCCCCGATCAGGAACTGGTCTTCGCCAACCTGCCGTTCCGCCGCCTCTTCGCGATCGGCGCCGACGAGGTGGCCGAGGCGCGCTCGTTCGCGCGGTTGCTCGATGCGTGGCGCGACGCCGGGCGGACGCCCGAGGTGCGCGACTATCCGCAGTGGCGGCAGGCGCATGTCGACTGGTTCGCGCGTGCCGAGGCGGGCGAGGAGGAATGGCTGCTGCGCGACGGCACCCACCTGCACGTCGTCGCCCAGCCGACCCCCGACGGCGGCCTGCTGCTGATCGCCGAGGACCGCACCGAGCAGGTGCAGCTCGCCTCGACGCGCGACACGCTGCAGCGCGTGCGCACCGCGACCTTCGACAATCTGTTCGAGGCGGTCGCGGTCTTCGCCCCCGACGGGCGGCTCCACCTGTGGAACCAGCGCTTCCGCCGGCTGTGGAGCGTCGACGAGCCGACGCTGGCCGCGCATCCGCGCGTCGACCAGCTGATGAACGGGCTGGCCGACCGGCTCGCCAAGCCCAACCAGATCAGCATCGTGCAGGAGGTAATCCGCGCCGCGACGCTCGAACGCCAGCAGCGCGTCGGGCAGATCCGCTTCCGCGACGGGCGTCATTTCGATTTCGCGGCGATCCCGCTGCCCGACGGCAACGCGCTGCTGATCATGCTCGACGTCACCGACAGCCGCAAGATCGAGGGCGCGCTGCGCGAGCGCAACGAGGCGCTGGAGGCGGCGGACAAGGTCAAGACCGCCTTCCTGTCGCGGATGAGTTACGAGCTGCGGACGCCGCTGACCTCGATCGGCGGCTTCGCCGAAATGTTGCAGGCGGGCTATGCGGGCAAGCTCGGCGAGCAGCAGCAGGCCTATGTCGATGCGATCATCGATTCGGTCGGCGTGCTGTCGCGCCAGATCGACAATGTGCTCGACCTCGCGCAGGGGGAGGCGGGGACGCTGGCGATCGAGCGCGCGCCGGTCGATGTCCGCGTGCTGCTCGACGCCGCGCTCGGCGACGCCGGGGCGCTCGCGGGGGACGAGAAGGTCGAGCTGGTCGGCCAGCTTGCCGATGGGCTCGGCCGGATCGACGGCGACGCGCCGCGGCTGTCGCGCCTGTTCGCCGGGCTGCTCGACAATGCGATCCGCTATACCGCGCCCGCGCGGCGCGGCGACGGCCGGGTGCTCCTGCACGCCGACGGCGATGCGCGGGGGGTGGAGATCGTCGTGTCCGACAATGGGCCGGGGCTTCCCGAAGCGGTCGCGGCGGTGACGCGCGGCGAGCAGGCGGGAACCCAGAGCGGTGGCATCGGCATAGCGCTCGCGCGCCAGCTCGTCGCTGCGCACGGCGGGACGATGGAGGTGCTGAGCGAGAAGGGGCAGGGAACGCTGGTGCGCATCCACCTGCCGCGGGGCGCGTGACGTGCGATCGAGCGCGGTGACCGAGCCCTGTCGTTCTTCCGCGGCGAAAAAGGATTCGCGCAGAGGCGCGGAGATCGCAGTGATTTTTGTTCACGCGGAGACGCGGAGACGCGGAGATGTCGTGATTGCCGCGAAGCGGCTTTCTCTATTCGACCTCGCGTCCGGCCGTGCCGTATGGGATGAGAGTGGGCCTGTCGGCCCGAACCTCCATCTCCGCGTCTCCGCGTCTCTGCGTGAATCCTCACAACCTTCTCTGCGATCTCCGCGCCTCTGCGCGAATGATCTCCCGGTTCGCCGGAGCAGGCGATGCTGTCGCCCGCAACCTCCGCAAAGGCGACGGTAATCATGCAAACGCGCCACCCCTACGCGCTCGAAGACGCCGGCCGCATCGGCGCCGCGATCGGCGCGGTGCTGGTGCCCGGCGACGTCGTTCTGCTGTCGGGCGATCTCGGCGCGGGCAAGACGACGCTGGCGCGCGCGATGCTCAAGGCGCGCGGGCTGGCGGGCGAGGCGCCGAGCCCGACCTTCGCGATCGTTCAGCCCTATGCGCCGCCCGAGGTCGATCTGCCCATCGCCCATGTCGATCTTTATCGCATCGAGCGGGCGGACGAACTGATCGAGCTGGGGCTCGACGATTACCGGCATGACGGCGCGCTGCTGATCGAATGGCCCGAGCGGCTGGGGCCGGAGGGCTGGCCCGATGCGCTGGCGCTGACGATTTCGGGCAGCGGCGACGCGCGCGTCTTGACAGCGCAGGTGCCGGCGGCTTGGGAAGCGCGATGGCCGCTTCGATGATTCCGCCCGCCGATGCCCCGGCGTTCCTTGCCGCGCACGGTTGGGGCGACGCGCAGATCCTGCCGCTGGCGGGCGACGCCTCCTTCCGCCGCTATTTCCGGGTCGTCGGCGACGGCCGGCAGGCGGTGCTGATGGACGCCCCACCGCCGCACGAGGACCCGCGCCCCTTCGTCGCGGTGGCCGAATGGCTGTGCGCGCAGGGGCTGACCGCGCCCGCGATCCTCGCGCGCGATCTGGAGCGGGGGCTGCTGCTGATCGAGGATTTCGGCGACGTCCGCCTGCGCGAGACGCTCGACGAAAGGCCGGAGGCCGAGGCCGGCTATTATGCGGGGGTGGTCGACCTGCTCGCGCGGCTCCACGCGCGCCCGGCGATGCCGGAACTGCCGGTGCACGGGCTCGACCAATGGCTCGACGAGGTGATGCTCTTTCCCGACTGGTACGCCCCGGCGCTGGGGCTGGAGGTCGATCGCGATGCGTTCCGCGCCGCGTGGGAGGCGGCGCTGGCGCCGGTCGCCGCCGACGGGATCGCGCGCGTCACGGTGCTGCGCGATTTCCATGCCGAGAATATCATGCTGCTCGGCGGGCGAGAGGGCATCGCCCATTTCGGCCTGCTCGACTTTCAGGACGCGCTCGTCGGCCATCCCGCCTACGACCTCGCCTCGGTGCTGGAGGATGCGCGGCGCGACGTGACCCCGGCGGTGGAGGCCGCGATGCTCGACCGCTATGTCGCCGCGACGGCGCGCGACGACCGCTTCCGTGCCGCCTATTGGGCGCTGGCCGCGCAGCGCAACACGCGCATCCTCGGCGTCTTCGTGCGGCTGTGGAAGCGCGACGGAAAGCCGGGATACCGCCGGTTCCAGCCGCGCATGTGGGGCTTGCTCGAACGCGACCTGACGCATCCCGCGCTCGCGCCGGTGAAGGCGTGGTTCGATGCCCATGTTCCCGCCGGGAAACGGGCGGAGGCCTGGAAGGTGACGGAAGCATGAGCGCGACGATCGAAAGCGCGATGGTGATGGCGGCGGGGATCGGCAAGCGGATGCGGCCGCTGACCGCGACGCGGCCCAAGCCGCTGGTGCGCGTCGCGGGCAAGCCGCTGATCGATCACAGCCTCGACCGGATCGAGGCGGCGGGCATCGGCCATGTCGTGGTCAACGTCCATTATCTGCCCGACGCGCTCGAGGCGCATCTCGCGGCGCAGCGGCGGCCGTTCGACATCGCCATCTCCGACGAGCGCGACCGGCTGCTCGAAACCGGCGGCGGGATGGTCAAGGCGCTGCCGCTGCTGAAGGGCGATCCGATGCTGATCGTCAACAGCGACAATATCTGGACCGACGGGCCGCAGAACAGCATCCGCAGCCTGGCGCATCACTGGGACGGCGCCGCGATGGACGCGCTGCTGCTGGTGGTCGAGCATGCCAGCGCGCGCGGGCATGGCGGGCAGGGCGATTTTCACATGGACGCGGCGGGGCGGCTGTCGCGGCGCAGGCCGGGCCGCGTCGCGCCCTTCGTCTTCACCGGCATCCAACTCGTGTCGCGCCGTTTTCTGGACGACGCGCCGGAGGGGGCGTTCTCGACCAACATATTGTGGGACCGTGCCATCGCGGCGGGCCGCCTCTACGGCCTCGCGCACATGGGACAATGGTTCGATGTCGGCACCCCGGCGGCGATCGCGCCGACCGAGGCGGCGCTGGGCGGGGTTTGACGGATAGAGCGCCATCCCAATTGGCCGTTCGTGCTGAGCTTGTCGAAGCACCGTCCTTCCTTCAACGTAGAAAAGAACGGCCCTTCGACAAGCTCAGGGCGAACGGATAAAGGAAGTTACGAATTTCCGTGACCGTGCTTCGTCCCGCCATCTTCTCCATCCCGATCCATCGGGCTTTCGCCGACGCGCTGGCGGCGGGGCTGATCGCGCGCTTCGCCGACGGGGCGCTCGGCCTTGCCGAAGGATTGATCCTGCTGCCGAGCAATCGCGCGAAGAGCGCGGTGCAGGCGGCGTTCGTGCGTGCGGGCGGGGCGGGGCTGCTGATGCCGCGGCTCGCGGTGATCGGCGACGCCGACCTCGACGAGAGCGTCGCGCTGGCGCTCGATGCGATCGACGAGGCCGAACCGCTGCCGCCCGCCATCGACCCGCTGCGTCGACGCCTGCTGCTCGCCGAACTGATCGAACGGTACACGCCGGAGGGCGAAGCGGCGATTACGGGCGCCGCCGCCTTCCAGCTTGCCGACGGGCTGGCGCGCGTGATCGACCAGCTCCATTATGAGGAGCGGACGGTGTCGGCGCTCGTCGATCTCGACTTGGGGGCCTTCGCCGGCCATTGGCAGGCATCGCTCGCGCGGTTGCGGCTGCTCGTCGACCATTGGCCGGGCGTGCTCGCCGCCACCGGCAGCATCGACCGCGCCGAGCGTCGCAACCAATTGCTCGACCGCGTGCGCGAAGGCTGGCGCAAGGCGCCGCCGGCGCGCTTCGTGGTCGCGGCGGGGATCACCACCGCGGCGCCCGCCGTCGCTCGGCTGCTGCGCACCGTCGCCGGAATGGAGCGCGGCATGGTGGTGCTGCCCGGGCTCGACCCGGTCATGGCGGCAGAGGAATGGGACGCGCTCGGGCCGACGCGATCCGATGCCGACGATCCGGCGCGCCCGCTCGAAACGCATCCGCAATATCATCTCAAGCTGCTGCTCGACCGCATGGGCGCGAGCCGCGACGAGGTTCAGGCGTGGGATGCGGTGTCCGATTTCGACGGGCCGGAGGCGCGCACGCCCTTCGTTTCGTTGCTCTTCGCGCCCGCCGCCTATAGCGCGCAGTGGCAGGCGGCGGGCGACCTGTCGGCGGCGACCGCCGGCCTGTCGGGCGCCGTCTTCGCCGACGCCGGGCAGGAGGCGCAGGGGATCGCGCTGCTGATGCGCGAGGCGATCGAGACCCCCGGGCGCACCGCGGCGCTGGTGACCCCCGATCGCGCGCTGGCCGAACGGGTCGCGGCGGCGCTGACGCGCTGGGGCATCGCGGTCGACGACAGCGCGGGCCAGCCGCTCGCGCAGACGCCGCCTGGCGCCCTGTTGCTGCTGCTCGCCGGGCTGGCGGCCGATTTCGATCCGGTCGCGCTGGTGTCGCTGCTCGGCCATCCGCTCGTGCGCAAGGGAGAAGAGCGCGCTGCGTGGCTCGACCAGGTGCGGCGGCTCGACCTGCTGCTGCGCGAGCCGGGGCTGACGCCGGGCTGGGCGGGTGTGACGGCGCGCATCGTGGCGCGTGCGGCGGACCCGAAGGCGCGCGGGCACGCATTGGCGGCGGCGCTCGGGCCATGGTGGGACGAGCTGTCGGAGGCGCTCGGCGCGACGCTGGCGCCCTTCGCCGCCGGGCCGACGCCGCCCGCGACGCTGCTCGGCGCCTTGCAGGCGGGGCTCGAGCGGCTGACCGGCGACGCGGTGTGGGCCGGACCGGCGGGGCGGATGCTCGCCGAACTGTTCGACGCGTGGGCGCTCGCGCGCGGCGCGGGCCCGGAGCGCGTCGATCCGGCCGATTTTCCCGCGATGCTCGGCCAGCTGTTGGCGCAGGCGAGCGTGCGGCCCCCCTATGGCGGGCACCCGCGGCTGTTCATCTGGGGCCTGCTCGAAGCGCGGCTGCAGCGCGCCGACCTGATGATCCTCGGCGGGCTCGACGAGGGCCGCTGGCCCGCCGCGACGCAGCCCGACCCGTGGCTCGCGCCCGGCATCCGCCGCCTGCTGGGCCTGCCGGCGCCCGAGCGGCAGCAGGGGCTGGCGGCGCATGATTTCGCCGGGGCGCTCGGCGCGCGCGAGATCGTCGTGACGCGCGCGCAGCGCAGCGGCGGCGACCCGGTGGTCGCGTCGCGATTCTGGCTGCGGCTATCGGCGCTGGCGGGCGACCTGACCGAGCCCGCCCCCGGCGGNGCCGAACTCGATGCGCCGCCGGGCGAGCCGCGGCCGACGCCGCGGCCGCGCCCCGCGCCCCCCGCCGCCGACCGGCCGCGCCGGATCAGCGTCACCGCGCTCGACCGGCTCGCGCGCGATCCCTTCGCTTATTATGCGAACCAGATGCTCGGCCTGTCGCCGCTCGACCCGCTCAGCGCCGCGCCCGATCCACGCTGGCGCGGCACGCGCATCCACCAGTTGTTCGAGGACTGGGTGCGCGGCGGCGCGACGCGCGAGGGGTTCGAGGCCGAAATCGCCGCGCTGCGCACCGACCCGGCGCTCGACGCCATCGCGCGCGCCTTCTGGCTGCCGCGCATCGAGCCCGCGCTGCGCTGGGCGGCTCAGCAGGTCTGGAGCGCCGAGGGGCGCCGGCCGCTCGCGGTCGAGGCGCGCGGTGAGTTGACCGCCGACGGCATCACGCTTCACGGCAAGGCCGACCGGATCGACCGCAACGAGGACGGCAGCCTCGCCATCGTCGATTACAAGTCGGGGGGCGCGCCGAGCGCCAAGGCGGCGCACGACAGGCTTGACAACCAGCTCGGCCTGCTCGGCCTGATCGCGCGCGCGGGCGAGATGGAGAGAATCGCCGCTGCGCCCGTCGCGAGCCTCGAATATTGGAGCCTGCGCCCCGACCGCCGCGCGGGCGGCGCCGGGAAGATATCCCGCACCTATGGACCGCGCGGCGGGCTCAAGAGCGCCGAAGAGGCGATCGACCACGCCGCCGGGGCGCTCGTCGATCTCGCCGGCCGCTATCTGCTCGGCGACGCGCCGTTCGCGCCGGGCGAGGTCGCGGGCCCCGGCGATTACGACCAGCTCATGCGCCGCGACGAATGGTTCGGGCGCGGGGAGGGCGAGTGATGGCGAAGCCCGCTGGCCTCGCGACGCTCGATCCGCGGCAGGGCGCCGCCGCCGATCCCGCGCACCATGTCTGGCTCGGCGCGTCGGCGGGCACCGGCAAGACGCAGGTGCTTTCGGCGCGCGTGCTGCGGCTGATGCTGGGCGGCGTATCGCCCGAAGCGATCCTGTGCATCACCTTCACCAAGGCGGGCGCGGCCGAGATGGCGCACCGCATCCACGAACGCCTCGCGGCGTGGGTGCGGATGGACGAGGGCGACCTGCGGCTCGACCTGCACGCGCTGGGGCTCGACTGGCAGCGGCCGGGGCTGATGACGCGCGCGCGGTCGCTGTTCGCGACGGTGATCGACAGCCCCGGCGGCGCGATCCGCGTCCAGACGATCCACAGTTTCTGCCAGACGCTGCTCGCCAGCTTTCCGCTGGAGGCGCGGCTGCTCCCCGGTTTCCGCGCCATCGAGGAGGATGAGGCCGGAGCCCTGCAGCGCGAGGTGCTGAGCGACCTGCTGAGCGCGCAAGGCGGGGAAGATGGCGCTGACCTCAGCGACGCGGCGGCGATGCTGTCGCGGCGGCTCGGTCCCGAATCGGCGCTGTCGTTCCTGTCGAGCTGCGCGGCGGCGTTCGGCGGGCCGCGCGCGCTGCTGCCGCCGTCGGCGCGCGACCTGCGCGACGCTTTCGACCTGCCGGTGGGCGACCCCGATGCGTGGCTCACCGATCAACTGGCGGCGGGGGCGATCGCCGATGCCGACATCCGCGCGGTGGCGACGAGCGGCGCGGCGTGGGGTACCCGAACCGGAGAGGCCTGTTCGGACAAGATGGTCGGCTGGCTGATGGCCGATCCCGGCGCGCGCGCGGCGATGCTCGACGACCTCATCGGCTGCTTCCTGACCGGCAAGGGCGATCTGCGCGCGGATTTCGCGGGCGATAAGGGCCGGATGACCGATTGCGTCGATTCGGCGGTGCGGATCGTCGAGGCGGCGGCAGGTCTGCGGGGCACCGCGACCGCGATGCGCGTCGCCGACGAGCTGGCGGCGGCATGGAAGCTCGGGAGCCGGTTTGCCGAGGGCTATGCGCTGGCGAAGCGGACACGCGGGCTCGCCGATTTCGACGACCTCATCACCCTCGCGGGCAGCCTGCTGCGCGTCAGCAGCTTCGGCGAATGGGTGCGCTTCAAGCTCGACCAGCGCACCGACCATATCCTCGTCGACGAGGCGCAGGACACCAACATGCGCCAGTGGGGCATCGTCCTGTCGCTCGCCGAGGAGTTTTTCGCGGTCCATCGCGACGATATGGAACGCGCGCGCACCCTGTTCACCGTCGGCGACCGCAAGCAGGCGATCTTCGGCTTTCAGGGCACCGAACCGAAAGCCTTCGCGACCGCGCGCGACCTGTTCCATGCGCTGGGCGATCGGGCGGGGCAGGCGTTCCGCCAGGTCGATCTCGTCTCCAACTATCGCTCGACCCCGGCGGTGCTCGAAGTCGTCGATACGTGGCTCGCGGCGGGCGGCACCGCGGCGATGGGGCTGGACGGCGACGAACCGCCGCACCGCCCCTTCCGTTCGAACCAGGCGGGGCAGGTCGAGCTTTGGGCACCGCTGCCGGTAGGCAAGGCGCTCGATACGGAAGCCGACGGTGCGGGCGAGGCGGGCGACGAAGGCGCCGGGGGCGATAGTGGCGCGCCCGCCTCCGACCCCGCGAGCATGCGGCTCGCGCGCGCGATCGCCGACGAGGTTCGCGACTGGATCGCGAACGGCAAGGATGGCCGCCCGGTCGCGCCCGGCGACGTGATGATCCTCGTCCGCCGCCGCCGCGACCTCGCGGCGCGGATCGTCGCGCGCCTGCAGGCGCTGCACGTCCCGGTCGCGGGCGTCGACCGCTTCGCGCTGACCCAGCCGCTTGCGGTGCAGGACCTGATGGCGGCGATGCGCTTTGCGGTGCAGCCGCTCGATGACCTCAACCTCGCGGCGCTGCTTGTCTCGCCGCTGATCGGCTGGACGCAGGACGAGCTTTATGCGCGCACCCGCGGACGCGGGCGCGCCGCGATCTGGGAGCATCTGCGCAGGACCGAGGGCGACCTGCCCGCCGCGACGATGGAGGCGCTGCGCCACCTGCTGGCGATGGCCGATTACACCACGCCCTTCCGCTTCCTCGAAACCTTGCTGTCGGGGCCCATCGACGGGCGGCGCAGACTCTATGCGCGGCTGGGGCGCGAGGCGCGCGACCCGATCGACGAACTGCTGAGCCAGGCGCTCGCCTTCGAGGCGCGCGAGACGGTGTCGCTGCTCGGCTTTCTCGCCAGCGTCGAGGGCAGCGCCGCCGAGATCAAGCGCCAGACCGAGGCGCGCAGCGACGTGGTGCGCGTGATGACGGTGCACGGGTCGAAGGGGTTGCAGGCGCCGATCGTCATCCTGGCCGACGCGACCGACGACGCTGGGATCGGGCACCGGCCCTTCACCGTCGACGTCGCGGCGTGGGAGAAACTGCCCGTCTTCGCGCTGCCCGGCGACGAACGCCACGGCGCGCTCGCCGACGCCTATGAGGCAGCGGCGCGCGCGGCGACCGAGGAGCATTGGCGGCTTTTCTATGTCGCGATGACGCGGGCCGAGGAGATACTGGTCGTCGCGGGGGTGACGAAAACGCCCGACCGGTCGGTCCCCGCGGCGAGCTGGCACGCCGCGGCGCAGGGCGCGCTCGAGGCGATGGGCTGCGATTGGGAAGAGGCGGGGCCACAGTGGGGCCGCCGCCGGGTCCACCGCGTCCACGCCGGCCGATGGGCGCGCCGCGAGCGCGAGGCGAAGGCCGCGCCGCCGCCGTTCGTATTGCCCGCCTGGGCGCACCGGCCGGCGCCGGAAGAGGCGCGGCCGCCGCGGCCGCTCGCTCCGTCGGCGCTCGGCGAGGACGAAGTGGCGACGCCGCCGCAAGGCGGTGCGCGCGCCGCGGCGGTCGAGCGCGGGCTGCTGCTCCACGCGCTGTTCGAGCGCCTGCCGTCGGTCGCGTCCGACCGCCGCCGCGCCGCCGCGCTACGCTGGCTCGCGGCGCAGGCGCCGGCGCTGTTCGAGCGCGATCGCGCGGCGATGGCGGACGAGGTGCTCGCGGTGCTGGGCGATCCGGCGCACGCGGCGCTGTTCGGCCCCGGCAGCCTCGCGGAGGTGCCGCTGTCGGCGGTGGTCGACGGCACGGTGGTGGCGGGGATCGTCGACCGGCTGCTCGTCACCGACGCGCGCATCCTCGTCATCGACTACAAGACCGGGCGGCGAGTGCCCGAAAGCGCGGCAGACGTCGCGCCCGCCTATCTGCGCCAGATGGCCGCCTATCGCGAAGCGCTGAGGGTGATCTTCCCGGGGCGGGCGGTGGACGCGGCGCTGCTTTATACCGCGGGGCCGACGCTGATCGGGCTCGACGCTGCGGTGCTGGCGCCGCACAAGCCGGGCTTGGCGGCAACCAAGGCGAATTTGCCGGATTGACCCCTTGAGCCGAACGCGCGCGCGCCCTAGCTTGGCATCAAACATATATTCAGGAGTTTCCCCATGGGTACCAAGGCGATCACCGACGCAAGCTTCCAGGCCGATGTCCTCGACAGCGACACCCCCGTCCTCGTCGATTTCTGGGCCGAATGGTGCGGTCCGTGCAAGATGATCGGCCCGGCGCTCGAAGAAATTTCGGACGAACTCGCGGGCAAGGTGGTGATCGCCAAACTCAACATCGACGACCATCCCGACGCCCCCGCGCGCTATGGCGTGCGCGGCATCCCGACGATGATCCTGTTCAAGAATGGCGCGATCGCCGAAACCAAGGTCGGCGCCGCGCCCAAGAGCGCGCTCAAGGGTTGGCTCGAAGGGGCGCTGTAACTCTGCATTCCCCTAATTCCGTTTGTGCTAAGCTTGTCGAAGCACCGTTCTTCCTTCAGCGACGCCCGAAAGAAAGAACGGCCCCCTTCGACTGCCTTGCAGGCGCTCAGGACAGGCTTCGACAAGCTCAGGGCGAACGGATTTTCGATGATCCCGATTATTGCAAAACTGATCAGCTTCGATAGTCGGCGTTGATGCTGATGTAGCCGTGGGTCAGGTCGCACGTCCACACGGTCGCGCGGCCTTCGCCGAGGCCAAGGTCGGCGCCGATGCGGACGGCCTGCCCTTTCAGATGTGCCGCGACCGGCGCCTCGTCATAGCCCTCGACCGGCAGGCCGTCCTTCGCGACCCAATGGTCGCCGAAGCGGATCGCCAGCCGATCGCGGTCGGCGGGTTCGCCGGCCTTGCCCACTGCCATCACGACGCGGCCCCAATTGGCGTCCTCGCCCGCGACTGCGGTCTTGACCAGCGGCGAATTGGCGATCGACAGCGCGACGCGCTTCGCGCTTTCGTCGCCGGTCGCGCCGGTCACCTGCACCTCGATGAATTTCGACGCGCCCTCGCCGTCGCGCACCACCTGCTGCGCAAGGTCGAGCGCCACCTGCCGGATCGCGGCATGCAGCGCGTCGGCGCCGGCGTCGTCCCATGATTCGAGGCGCGTGTTGCCCGCCTGCCCGGTGGCGAACAGCAGGACCGTGTCGCTGGTCGAGGTGTCGCTGTCGACGGTGATGCAGTTGAACGTTCCGCCCGTCGCCTCGCTCAGCATTTCCTGTAACAGCGCCGGCGCGACCGCGGCGTCGGTGAAGATGTAACCGAGCATCGTCGCCATGTCGGGGGCGATCATCCCCGATCCCTTGACGATCCCCGCGACGTGGACGGTGCGGCCGCCGACGACGGCGCTCGCCGCGGCGCCCTTGGCGAAGGTGTCGGTGGTGCCGATCGTTTCGGCAGCGGCTTCCCACGAACAGGGATCGGCGGTCAGCGCCGCCGCAATGCCCGCACGCGCCTTGTCCTTGGGCAGCGGCACGCCGATCACGCCGGTCGAACTGACGAACACCTCGTCGTCCTTGCAGCCGAGATGCTCCGCGACCTGCGTCCTGATCTGCTCGACCGCCTCGCGCCCGCGATAGCCGGTGAAGGCGTTGCTGTTGCCCGCGTTGACGATCAGCGCGCGCGCGGCGCCGTGCTTCACCTGCTCGCGGCCCAGTTCGACCTCCGACGAACAGCAGATGTTGCGCGTGAACACGCCCGCGACCGCGGTGCCGGGCGCCAGCTCGACATAGGTGAGGTCGCAGCGGTCCCATTCCTTGTAACGCGCACGCGCGACGCGGCGCGTCACCCCGGCGATGTCGGGCAGGGCGGGGAAGGCGGCGGGGGCGAGCGGGGAACGGGTGGTCATGGGGCGCGTGTAGCGGCTCTTCCCCCAACGCAAAACCCCTCCCGTTTACGGGAGGGGCAGCGAGACTTGGGCGCTTGCGCCCTAGACATCGATGACTTTGGATTGACCCCCTTCGTCATTGCGAGCGGAGCGAAGCAATCCAGAGCGGTTTGCGCACGCCCCTGGATTGCCGCGCGGCTTCGCCGCTCGCGGGTGACGAGTCCATTCGATGGCACCACGCCCTGGTCGCAGCGGGGTGGGCCAATGCGACGTCGCGGCCCACCCCCGACCCCTCCCGCAAGCGGGAGGGGAGACTTACGCCGGAATGCCGCTGATCGCCTTCATTTCCATGAAGTCCTTGAGGCCGAACAACCCGCCTTCGCGGCCGTTGCCCGACTGTTTGTAGCCGCCAAACGGAGCGCCCGGCGCGGGGCCCCAGTTGTTGACCGCGACCATGCCCGCGCGCAGCTTCGGCGCGACTTCGGCGGCCTTGGCGGGGTCGCCCGACACGACGGCGGACAGGCCGTATTCGGTGTCGTTGGCGATCTCGACCGCTTCGTCGAGGTTCGAATATTCCATGATCGTCGCGACGGGGCCGAACACTTCCTCCTTCGCGATCCGCATGTCGGGGGTGACGCCCGAGAAGACCGTCGGCTTGATGAAATAGCCGCGGTTGACGTTGCTCGGCAGGCCGGTGCCGCCGGTCTCCAGCGTCGCGCCTTCGTCGATCGCCGACTGGATCAGGCCCTGGATCTTGTCGAACTGCGCCTTGTTGACGACCGGACCGATGTGACCGCCCTCCTGGGTCGGATCGCCGACCTGCGTGCCGTCGAACATCGCCTTGATGACGCCGACCGCTTCCTCCTTGCGATCCTTGTGGACAAGGATGCGCGTCGGCGCGATGCAGCTCTGCCCGGTGTTGACGAGCACGCCCTGCACCGTCGGCGGCAGCACGGCGCCCAGGTCGGCGTCGGGCAGGACGAGGTTCGGCGACTTGCCGCCCAGTTCCTGATGGACGCGCTTGACCGTGTCGGCCGCCGCCTTGGCGACGAGGATGCCGGCGCGGGTCGATCCGGTGAAGCTCACCATCTCGATGCCGGGGTGTGAAGAGATTGCGTTGCCGACGGTCGGGCCGTCGCCCTGCACCAGATTGAACACGCCCGGCGGCACGCCCGCGGCGTCGAGGATTTCGGCGAAGATCACCGCGTTGCCGGGGCATTCCTCCGACGGCTTGAGGATCATCGTGTTGCCGGCGGCCAGCGCGGGCGCGACTTTCAGCGCGATCTGGTTGAGCGGCCAGTTCCACGGCGTGATCATGCCGACGACGCCGATCGGCTCATAGACGACCTTGTTCGCGCCATGCTGCTCGCTGAACTCGAACGTCTTGAGCGCCTCGATCGTGCCGAGGAAACCGCCGATGCCGGCACCGACCTGCGCGGTGCCCGCGAAGCTGACCGGCGCGCCCATTTCGGCGGCCATCGACCTGGCGAGGTCGGGGCCGCGCTTCTTATATTCCTCGACGATGCGGCCCATCAGCGCCAGCCGTTCCTCGCGCGTCGTCTGCGACCAGCTCTTGAAGGCCTCGCGCGCCGCGGCGACCGCGGCGTCGACGTCGGCGGCGGTGCCGAGCACGACGGTCGAAGCGGCTTCCTCGGTCGCGGGGTTGACGACGTCGTGCAGCCTGCCGCCCTTGCTGTCGACCCACTGGCCGCCGATGTACTGCTGTTTCAGGTGGGTTTCGGTATCGCTCATCGTCTGTCTCCCATCGGCGCGGAATTGCGTATCGGATTGCTACCTAATCACTGTGGACCATGAATCAAGCTGGGCCAACTGCGAAAGCTGGCGGGTCAGCGCTTTTCGGCCGCGAGGCGGGACATCAGGATGGCGGCGCGGGTCGCCTGCCGCGCGATGCTGGGCAGGTCGACCGCCTCGCCCGGCGCATGGTCGCCGGTCGACCAGGGGCCGAGGCCCGCGAGCCCGTCGACGTCGGCGGCGACGAAGCTGATGTCGCCTGCGCCGCGCTTCAGCGGATCGAGCGCCGCCATCTCGGGCAGGCCGAGGTCGCGGTTGACGCCGTTCAGCTTCACCAGCAGCGCCCTGTTGCCCTCGGTCGGCGCCATCGGCGGATAGCCGCCGGGATCGAAGCTCAGCGTCGCGCCGGTTTCCGGCGCGTGATCCGCCACGATCTGTGCCATCTTCGCCCGCACCCGCTGCGATTGCTCGATCGACAGCGTGCGCAGGTCGCCGCGGGCGATCGCGATCGGCGGAATGATGTTGGTCTTGCCCGTCGCGGCGCCGCGGATGCCGCCCGCGTCGAGGCTCGCGGTCTCGCCACCGGCGATCAGCCCGACGTTGAAGGTCAGGTTGGGTTCGGGCAGTTCGGTGCGAAAGCGCTGGATGATGCGCGTCAGCTCATAGATGGCGCCGTCGCCGACCCCGGCGCCGAAGATGCCCGAGCTGTGGCCCGTCCGGCCGGTCGCCGTGACCGTCCAGCTTTCCGACGAGCGCCGCGCGATCGACCCCATGTCGGCGCCGCCGTCGCGCACCAGCCCTTCGAAGTCGAGCGCGACGTCGCTGCGCTTGCCCGCTTCGATCAGGTCGGCGCGCGCCTTCTCGATCGGATCGCCCGCATCCTCCTCGTCGCCGGTCATGTGGATTTCGATGTTGGCGTCCTTCAGCGTCCCCGCCGCCTTCATCGCGCGCAGCGCGGCGAGGATGACGACCATTCCGCCCTTGTCGTCGCCCGCGCCCGGGCCTTCGCCCCGGTCGCCCTTGCGGGTGAAGGTCTGGAACGGCGAATCGGGTTCGAACACCGTGTCGAGATGCGCGATCAGCAACAGGCGCCTGGTGTCGGGGCGACCCTTGTGCACCGCGATCAGATGGCCCGCGCGACCGGTCTCGGGGGTCGGTTTCCACGTCACCTCGAACCCCAGCGGCTCGAGTTCGGCGCGCATCATCTGGCCGACCTTCTCGACCCCTGCGAGGTTGAGCGAGCCGCTGTTCTGATTCACCAGCCGTTCGAGCAGCGCGATCGAGCGGTCCTGCTCGGCCGCGACCGTCTTCGCCATCGCGCTTTCGGCCTTGCTGAGTTTCGCCTGCGCGGGCGGGACGAGCGCGAACTGGAGGGCGAGCAGGGCGACGAACGGCAGCGATTTCATGAGCGACTCCTTGCGAGGGGTCGCTCCTTGTGCCGACTCGGCGCTGGGGCGGCAAGTCGCCGCGGGGATTTTGCGCGCCGCGATCAGGCGGCGTCCTTCACCTCGTCGAAATCGTCGAGCTTCTTCAGCGCATCGCGCGCGATCGAACGGAGCTTCGCCGCATTCACCCGGAGGCCCTCGCTGTCCGAGCCCGACAGTTCGTCGATCGAAAAGGCGACGCGGGTGCGGTCGGGCGCCAGTTCGTCGAAGGTGAATTTGAGGCCGGTCGACAGCGCGCCGTCGTCGATGCTGTAGATCATGTGCGCCTCGCGCGGGATTTCCATCGCGACGGCGAATTTCACCTTATAGGCGTCGGGGCGCAGCTTGGGCGCGACCTGCGCCCACGCCGGGTCGCTCCTGTCGATCACCAGTTCGTAAAGGCGGGTCGAGCCGCCGTTGGTGACGAGCGGCAGGCCGGTGAAGGCGCCCTCGTCGCCGAACATCTTCGCGAACACCTCTTCGCGCGGCGCCGCGACGGTCCGGGTCTGGTTCGTCAGTTCGGCGACCTTGCCGCAGCTGGCGACTAGCAGCATCGTGACGACCAGCAGCAGGCGGCGAAGCATTGCGATATCCCCCCTCGGACATTCCGTCGGGGGATATAGCAGCGCCATCTTGCCGAATGGTAAGCGCCGGCGCGATGACCCATTCTTCCGAAAGACGGGAGGCGCCCGGCCGCTGTCAGCCGGACGACCCTGTCGTCCTGCCGGTCGGACCGGTCAGGCGCTGTAGTACATCTCGAACTCGACCGGGCTCGGCGTCTGTTCGACGGCGTGAACCTCGTCCCACTTGAGTTCGATATAAGCCTCGATCTGGTCCTTCGAGAAGACGTCACCCTTCAGCAGGAAGTCGTGGTCGGCAGCCAGGCTGTCGAGCGCTTCGCGCAGCGAGGCGCACACGGTCGGCACTTCCTTCAGTTCCTCGGGCGGCAGGTCATAGAGATTCTTGTCCATCGCGTCGCCGGGATGGATCTTGTTCTGGATGCCGTCGAGCCCCGCCATCAGCAGCGCCGCATAGCAGAGATAGGGGTTCGCCATCGCGTCGGGAAAGCGGAACTCGACGCGCTTCGCCTTGGCGCCCGCGCCATAGGGGATGCGGCACGAGGCCGACCGGTTGCGCGACGAATAGGCGAGCAGTACCGGCGCTTCGAAACCCGGGACGAGCCGCTTGTAGCTGTTCGTCGTGGGATTGGTGAAGGCGTTCAGCGCCTTGGCATGCTTGATGACGCCGCCGATGAAATAGAGGCACATATCCGACAGCCCGGCATAGCCGTTGCCCGCGAACAGCGGCTTGCCCTTTTCCCAGATCGAGAAATGCGTGTGCATGCCGCTGCCGTTGTCGTCCTTGATCGGCTTGGGCATGAAGGTCGCGGTCTTGCCATAGGCATGCGCGACCTGGTGCACGACATATTTGTAGATCTGCATGCGGTCGGCGGTCTGCGTCAGCGTGCCGAAGGTCAGGCCCAGTTCGTGCTGCGCCGCCGCGACCTCGTGATGATGCTTGTCGCACGGCAGGCCGAGTTCGAGCATCGTCGACACCATCTCGCCGCGGATGTCGACCGCGCTGTCGACCGGGGCGACGGGGAAATAACCGCCCTTGGCGCGCGGCCGGTGGGCCAGGTTGCCGCCCTCGTAGCTGCGGCCCGAATTGGTCGGCAGTTCGATGTCGTCGATCTCGAAGCCCGACTTGTTGTAGCCGGTTTCGAAGCGGACGTCGTCGAACATGAAGAATTCGGCCTCGGGCCCGACATAGACGGTATCGCCGATGCCGGTCGATCCGACATAGGCCTCGGCGCGCTTCGCGGTCGTGCGCGGATCGCGGGCATAGCCTTCGCCGGTCGCGGGCTCGACGATGTCGCAGACGATGATCAGCATCGGCGTCGCCGAAAAGGGATCGTCATAGACGGCGTCGAGGTCGGGCTTCAGGATCATGTCGCTTTCGTTGATCGCCTTCCACCCCCCGATCGACGAACCGTCGAACATCAGTCCATCCTCCAGCGCATCCTCGTCGATCGCGCCGGCGCACATGGTCAGGTGGTGCCATTTGCCCTTGGGGTCGGTGAAGCGCAGGTCGACCCACTCGATGTCGTTTTCCTCGATCCGCGCGATGATGTCCTTCGGCTTGGTGGCCATGGTCTTGCACTTCCTTCTTGCGATAGATCCCGATGCGGGGGGATGTTGAACGGCTGATGGCGGGCCCTGGAGTTCCGGTCCTAGAGCGCGTCCTCGTTGCGCTCTCCGGTGCGGATGCGCAGCGCGGTTTCGATGGTCGAGACGAAGATCTTGCCGTCGCCGATGCGGCCGGTTTGCGCGGCGGCGGCGATCGCCTCGACCACGCGCTCGGCCAGCCCATCCTCGACGACGACCTCCAGCTTCACCTTGGGCAGGAAGTCGACGACATATTCGGCGCCGCGATAAAGCTCGGTATGGCCTTTCTGGCGCCCGAAGCCCTTCGCTTCGGTGACGGTGATGCCGCTGACGCCGACTTCGTGCAGCGCCTCCTTCACCTCGTCGAGCTTGAACGGTTTGATGATCGCTTCAATCTTCTTCACGCTGTCCATTCCCCTTGGGCTGTCCACCGCCGGTCGCAGTCCGGGCCGGATCAGGCATGCCTGGTCCGGTCCTCCCGGTCGAGTCGGTGCGGTGTGCCGCCATCTTGCACCAATCAAGACCCGTGCCAATTGGCGAATGGCGGGGTTCCGACGGGAATTTCGGCGTGGGGTCGCGGCGTTGCCCAAGACGCGGGCAGCACCGCCATCCTGCTGCCTAATATATGGGCATGGCGGCGAGGGCGGTTCCTATTTTGATTCACGCAAAGGCGCAAAGGCGCGAAGAAGGCCGCGCACGAGGCCGGCCGTCCATTTGTCGCCGCAGGCGATCTTGAAGGCGCTTCGCGCGACCGGAAAGCGGCGCAAGTACAATGACACGACCTCTTCGCGCCTTTGCGCCTTCGCGTGAAAATTTCCTATCCCGCCCCCCTCCGCAACCAGCATCGGTTTTGGAAAGGGGGTGATGTCTGCGCCCTACCGCCCCATGGGCGCCGACGCCTCGGGCAGATGCGCCTTGGTCCAGTTCGATCGTTCGATGACATAGGCGCGGATCGCCTCGGCATCGGCTGGCGTGAGGACGCGCGCGAAGCTGACCATGCCGCGATCCTTGAGCGCGCCGTCGAGGATCACGCTTTTCCACGCATCGGCATTGGCGAGCGTGCCCGAGACGCGCAGGTCGGGGGTGAAGCCGTTGCCGATCGCGCTGTCGCCGTGACAGACTTGGCAATAGCGTCCGAAGTGCGCCTTGCCTGCCGCAACCTGCTGCGGCGTGCCGACCGGCGCGGGCGGGTTCCATTCGAGCGCGGTCGTCGCGGGCGGTGCGGGAAGCTGGACGGTGCCGCCGATCTTGAGCACGACGAGGCGCGGGATGTTGGGCACCTTGCGCGTCACGCCGCCCGCGATCCCCGCGACGAGCGGGAAGGCGCCGCCCTTGCTGGTCTGGAAGGCGACATATTGCACGCCGTTCACGCGGAAGGTCGAGGGCGCGCTGACGATCCCCGACTGCATGTCGAGGTCGAGAAGCTGCTTGCCGCTGTCGGCGGCATAGGCGCGGAAGCGGCCGGTGCTGGTGCCCTGGAAGACGAGGTTGCCCGCCGTCGTCATCGTCCCGCCGTTCCATGCGGCGGGATAATCGACCCCCCAGGCGACCTTGCCCGTGCGCGGATCGAAGGCGACGAGGCGGCCGGTGGTCGCGGCGACCGCGGCGCGGAACGCCGCCGCGTCGTCGGGCAGCATCCCGGCCTGGAGCGAGGTGCCGACGTTGAAGCCGAGCACCTTACGCTTGTCGAGTTCGTCCATGTCCTCGAGGTAGCCCTGCGGAATCTGCTGCGCGGGGATATAGACGAGGCCGGTCGCGGGATTGTAGCTCATCGGGTGCCAGTTGTGCGCGCCGAGTGCGCCCGGAATGGCGATGAACGGCTTGCCGGTCCGATAGAAGCGGGCATCGGGATTTTCGATCGGCCGCCCGGTCGCGAGGTCGTAGCCGGTCGCCCAGTTGATCCCGTCGACGAAAGGTTTTGCGTCGATCAGCTTGCCCGTCGCGCGGTCGATGGTGAAGAAAAAGCCGTTCTTTGGCGCGTGATACAGCACCCTGGTCGGGGTGCCGTTCACCGGCTGCTCGGCCAGGATGATCGGCTGCGTCGCCGTATAATCCCAGCTTTCGGCCGGGGTTTCCTGATAATGCCATTTATAGGCGCCGGTGTCCGCGTCGAGCGCGACGACCGAGGAGAGGAACCAGTTGTCGCCCTCGCCGTTCGAGCGCAGCCCGTGGTTCCATGGATTGCCGTTGCCGACGCCCAGATAGATCTGGTCGAGATCCTTGTCATAGACGATCGCGTCCCACACGGTGCCGCCGCCGCCCGATACCTTCCACTCGCCCTTGTCGGACCAGGTGGCGTTGCCCTTCGACGCGAAGATGTCGTCCGATGCCGCGCCGTCCTTCCTTTTCTCGGGGTTGGGCGCGGTGTAGAAGCGCCAGCGTTCCTTGCCGGTGTCGGCGTCATAGGCGGTGACATAGCCGCGCACGCCGAATTCGGCGCCGCCGTTGCCGATCAGCACCATGTCCTTCACCACGCGCGGCGCGCCGGTGATCGTATAGGGCTTCGCGGTGTCGAAGGTCTGCGTCGACCACAGTTCCTGCCCGGTCTTGCGGTCGAGCGCGATCAGCCGGCCGTCGATCGTGCCGACGAACAGCTTGTCGCCCCAGACCGCGACGCCGCGGTTGACAACGTCGCAGCAGGCGTTGACCGCGCGTTCGCCGGGCACCTTGGGGTCGAAGCTCCACAGCTTCTTGCCGGTCGCGGCATCCCATGCGTCGACCTTCGACCAGGCGTGGCTGACATACATCACCCCGTCGACGACGACCGGGGTCGCTTCCTGCCCGCGCGCATCGTCGAGGTCGGCGAACCAGGCGATGCCCAATTGCCCGACATTCCGGTCGTCGATGTCCTTGAGCGGGCTGAAGCGCTGCTCGTCATAGCTGTAGCCGATGCCGGCCCAGTCGTCGCCGTTGCCGCCGGTCTTCAGCAGGGTCTCGCTGGCCTTCTCCGCCTCGTCGAGCGATCCGGTCCCGCCCGATTTCGATGCGTTGCATCCCGCCAGCACCAGCGCCGCGCCGCCCAGCAGCGCGGTCACGAAGACCCGTTTCGCCATATTCGCTCTCCCTCGACGTCCATGGTTGACGTTTGCGTCAACTCTGCGCCGGGCGCGCCCGATTGGCAAGGGGGATTTAGGGTCTTCTACCTAGAGCGGCGTGCCATGAATCTGCAACGCCCCTTATTCGTTCGTGTCGAGCGAAGTCGAGACACTCACCGGCCTTGCGCCACGCTGATGGGTGTCTCGACTGCGCTCGACACGAACGGGACGATGGGTCAGATTTAACGCTCGATGCTCTAGACGCCACGCGTTCGCGGCAGGGCGGCGTGTTCACGCCCAGGGCGGCGCATTCAGGCCTTTAGGGCTGGCGGTAAAGATTTCGCAGCCGGTTTCGGTGATCCCGATACTGTGTTCGAACTGCGCCGACAGGCTGCGGTCGCGGGTCGTCGCGGTCCAGCCGTCGGGCAGCATCTTCACCGCATATTTGCCGGTGTTGATCATCGGCTCGATGGTGAAGAACATGCCGGGCTTCAGTTCGGGACCGGTGCCGGGGCGGCCGGCGTGGACGACCTCGGGCGCGTCGTGGAACATCTGGCCGACGCCGTGGCCGCAGAAGTCGCGCACGACCGAATAGCGGTGGCGCTCGGCATGCTGCTGGATCGCGTGGGCGATGTCGCCGATCCTGTTGCCGGGCTTCGCCTGCTCGATCCCCAGCATCAGGCATTCATAGGTCACGTCGACCAGCCGCCGCGCCTTGATGCCGACCTCGCCGACCAGATACATGCGGCTCGTGTCGCCGTGCCAGCCGTCGACCATCGGCGTGACGTCGACATTGACGATGTCGCCCTCGCGCAGCGGCCTGGCGTCGGGAATGCCGTGGCAGACGACGTGATTGATGCTGGTGCAGCAGCTGTGCGTGTAGCCGCGATAGCCGAGCGTCGCGGGAATGCCGCCGCCCGCCAGCGTCATCTCGCGGACGAGGTCGTCGATCTGCGCCGTCGTCACGCCGGGCCGGACGAAGGGAACGAGCGCGTCGAGGATCTCGGCCGCGAGCCGCCCCGCCCGGCGCATGCCGGCAAAACCCGCCTCGTCGTGCAGCTTGATCGTCCCGTCGCGCACGGGAGCAGGAGTGCCGGCCTCGGCGGCGGTGACGGAAACATAATCGTACATGGGGGGGATATAGGGGATCGGGGCTAAAAAAGCTAGGTTTGCAAGCGTTGACGGTGCTTTCTCTTCTTCGGTATGTGTCGGTCTAGCCAGCGATGAACGCCAGCGATCCTGATTTCCAATGATAGCCAATGGGACAGCTGGTCTGGCAGCATATGTGTTTCGGATACGACACGTTTGATAATCGGTGCTCACCGCTTCCGGGCTTGAGCCCTCAATTTTCTATGGGCACCGAGGCCTCCCGACTTTCCAGCCTTTCCGGCTACGTCAACGCCGATCTTTTTCTGCATGTTACGCGATGTGGCCTTGTACATCCGCGAGCCGCCTCCCATGCTTGCGGCCCTCCCCTTTAGGGGTGAGGTTGGGGTGGGGGCTATCCGCCTTGCGCGAGGCTGCAAGGCCCCACCCCGCTGCGACTAAGGTCCGGCTAACGCCGAACCTAGAGCAGCGTGCCTAAAATCTGCATCACCCTTTCTGCCGTTCGTGCTGAGCCTGTCGAAGCACCGTCCTTCTTCTTGCGGCGCCGAAAGAAAGAACGGCCCCCTTCGACTGCCTTGCAGGCGCTCAGGACAGGCTTCGACAAGCTCAGGGCAAACGGTTCAGATTTAATGCTCGAT